>NZ_JBSFDW010000052.1:0-47262 GCF_053594115.1 Streptomyces sp. NPDC001970
CGCGGCGATCTGGCACAACCACAAGACCGGCCAGCCGGTCACGCGATCCCTGACCGCCTACGACCACTAACGATCATTCGGAATGACTCGTCTAGGTCGCGTACGTCCCCGGACGGGCTCCTTGTGAGCCCGTCCGGCGTGTGAGGTGGGGTGTCCCCACGTCCCGCCGGGGCGTGGGAGAAGCCCGAACCGTTCAGATCCGTGCGGTGGCACAACCTGTCGGTCCCTACCACCGTCTTGCACGCGGGGGGTGGGGCGGAAAGGGCCCCAGCACAACTGAACGGAGCGTTGATGAAGGTCTCCTTCCTCATCCACACCATCTACGGCATCGGCGGCACCATCCGCACCACGCTCAATCTCGCGGAAGAGCTCGCCGACCGGCACGAGGTGGAGATCGTCTCCGTGTTCCGGCACCGCGACGAGCCGCTCTTCGCGATCGACCCGCGCATCGCCGTCGTACCGCTCGTCGACACCCGCCCCGGCTCGGACACGAACGAGAAGGAGCATCCGCTCGCGCTGCTGCCCGCCGAGCGCTTCCCGGCCCACGAGGCGCGTTTCAAGGAGTACAGCAAGCTCACCGACGAGCGGGTACGGGACCACTACGCCGCCTCGGACGCGGACGTCGTCATCGGTACCCGGCCCGGACTGGTCGCGTACACCGCCCAGTTCGCGCCGGACCGCGCCGTGCTCATCGGCCAGGAGCACATGACGCACAACCACCACAAGCCCGCGCTGCGCGCCGAGATGCGCGAGCACCTCGCCGCCATGGACGCGTTCGTGACCGTCTCGGAGGGCGACGCCGCGGTGTGGCAGGAGCACATGCCGCTGCCCGGCACCCGGGTGCTGGCGATTCCGAACAGCGTGCCCGGGCCCGTGGTCGCCCCCTCCGACCTGAGCGGGACCACGATCGTGGCGGCCGGGCGACTCGCGGCGGAGAAGCAGTACGACGTGCTGATCGAGGCGTTCGGGAAGGTCGTCGCCGCCCGGCCGGAATGGACCCTGCGCATCTGCGGCTGGGGCAACCAGAAGGAACGGCTGCGCCGGCGCATCGACGAACTGGGGCTCTACAACAGCGTCCGGCTGATGGGCCCGCGCTCACCGATCGAGCCCGAATGGGTCAAGGGTGCGATCGCCGTGTCCACTTCCCGCCACGAGTCGTTCGGGATGACGCTCGTCGAGGCGATGCGCTGCGGGCTGCCCGTCGTCAGCACCGACTGCGACTACGGCCCTCGGGAGATCGTCGCGGACGGCGTCGACGGGCTGCTGGTCCCCGTGGGCGATGTCGGCGCGATCGCCGCGGCACTGCTCCGGCTCATCGACGACGAGGAGTTGCGCCGCCGTCTGGGGGCGGCAGCCCGTGCGCACGCGCGACGCTTCGACCCGGGCCCGGTGGCCAAGCAGTACGAGGAGCTCTTCGCCGAACTGGGCGCGGCCCGCGGCGCCGCTGCCAGGGCGGAGAGAACCGGGGCGGAGAGAGCCGAGGCGGCCGAGTCGGACAGGCCCTCCGACACGACGGCCGAGTCGGACAGGCCCTCCGACATGGCTGAGCCAGCCGAGCGCGACGCCACACCACAGTCCTCCGGGCCCAGCCGCACCAGGCAGCCCTCCGCCCCCGCCCCCGCCCCCTCAGCGACTGTCGCCGACTGCGTCGCCGAGCCCGACGGCAGCCTCACCGTCACCCTGGTCGCCCCCGACGCGGCAGCGGTCACGCACCCCGGGCTGCGCCTGGTCTGCGTACATGCGGGCGGGAAAGCCGAGGACCGCGTCTTCCCGTTCCGGGCCGACGGAACGGCAACCGTCCCCGCGGGCGAGGAGTTTGCCGACGGCGGCTGGATCTGCCACGCCGACCAGCCCTCCTCCGGCCTGCGCGCCGGCATCCTCGCCCGCGCGGTCGACCAGCGCGGTTCGATGAACGCCTCCCGGCGCATCGCGCCCGGCAGCGGCGTCCGTCACCTCGTCCCCTACATCCGTACGCCCGCGAACCTGCTCGCGCTGCGCTCCTGGGTGCGGCCCGTCCACGCCGAGGCCGGGGACATCACCGTCTCGGACCGGAGCATCACCGTGTCCGGACGCTTCTACGGCCCGGAGCACGGCTCCGAGAAGCGCGGCGCGCTCGCCGAACGCCCCCTCCTCCTGCTCCGCCGCCGTGGCGCGGACCCGGCCGAGCTGGAGTTCCCGGGCGCCCGGGACGGTGCGCACGGCTTCCGCTGCACCCTGTCCGTCCCCGCCGTGGTCGAGCGACGCCTCGCCGAGAAGGAGCGCTGGGAGCTCTGGCTGAGGTACGCCACGGACACGGAGCCCGTCCGCGTCGGCAGGATCATCGACGACGTGGTCGTGAAGAGCCCGGTCTACACGTATCCGCCGGTGCTGGTCCAGCGGCCGCGCCCGCTCGTCCAGCTCCGCCGGGCCCTGCGCAGGCTCCGCGGCCGCCGCCAGCTCCTGGTGTCGGCGAAACTCGTATACGACCAGCAGAACGCCCTCGTAGTGGACGTTTCCGACCAGTGACGGATGCGTAACTCCGCATCCGGGACGGCCTCGTACATCTGTGGTGTCAATCACCCTGAAGGGTCGGCGGACCCTAGCCAACACCCCTGGCCACCCGGTGAACAGACGGTTTCCAGAGGGTGTGGAGGCTCCTATGTCCACCTTGCGGGACGGTCACGGAGAGTGCGACCATCACACCGTCCCCCAGTCATCGCAAGGTAGAGGTCGTCTGTGTCCGTGCCGCACGAAGCCAAGCCCCGCACCACAGCAGTCGTGCTCGCCGGTGGTACCGGCCAGCGCGTGGGACTCGCGATCCCGAAGCAGCTGCTGAAGATCGCCGGCAAGGCCGTCATCGAGCACACCCTGACGATCTTCGAGCAGGCCGAGGCCATCGATGACGTGATCGTGCTGATGGCACCGGGTTTTGTGGCCGACGTCGAGAAGATCGTCGCCAAGGCGGGACTCACCAAGGTCAGCAAGGTGATCGAGGGCGGCGCGACCCGCAACGAGACCACCGAGCGCGCGATCCGGGCCATAGGAGAGGAGCTCGCGGAGGGCGAGGACGCCAACGTCCTCTTCCATGACGCGGTGCGTCCGCTTCTGTCACAGCGAGTGATCGCCGACTGTGTGGACGCCCTGGACCGCTATCAGGCGGTGGACGTCGCCATCCCCTCCGCGGACACGATCATCGTGACCCGCACCCACGGCGAGGACGGCGAGTTCATCACGGAGATCCCGGACCGCTCCCGGCTGCGCCGCGGCCAGACCCCGCAGGCGTTCAAGCTCTCCACCATCCGCAAGGCGTACGAGATCGCCGCGGGCGACCCGAACTTCCAGGCCACGGACGACTGCAGCGTCGTGCTCAAGTACCTGCCCGACGTGCCGATCCACGTCGTCGCGGGTGACGAGTACAACATGAAGGTCACCCAGCCCGTCGACGTCTTCATCGCCGACAAGCTGTTCCAGCTGGCCTCCACCGCCGCCCCGCGCCAGGCCGACGAGGCCGCCTACCGCGAACTGCTCGCCGGCAGGACCCTGGTCGTCTTCGGCGGCTCGTACGGCATCGGAGCGGACATCGCCGCCCTCGCCGAGCGGTACGGCGCGAAGGTCTACGCCCTGGGGCGCTCCACGACCGGCACCCATGTGGAGAACCCGGAGCACGTGGACGACGCCCTCTCCAAGGCGTACGCGGAGTCCGGCCGTATCGACTACGTCATCAACACCGCGGGCGTGCTGCGCATCGGCAAGCTCGCCGAGACCGACAACGCAACCATCCAGGAAGCGCTGAACGTCAATTACCTGGCACCCGTCCAGATTGCGCGTGCCTCGTACAAGTATCTGGCCGAGTCCAAGGGTCAGCTCCTTCTCTACACTTCTTCCAGCTACACTCGCGGCCGCGCCGAATACAGCCTTTACTCGTCCACCAAGGCGGCCATGGTGAATCTCACCCAGGCCCTCGCAGACGAATGGGCAACCGACGGAATCCGGGTGAATTGCGTCAACCCGGAGCGCACCGCGACGCCGATGCGCACCAAGGCGTTCGGCCAGGAGCCCGCCGGTTCGCTGCTCTCCTCCGAGGCCGTGGCCCGTACCTCGCTGGACGTGCTGCTCTCCGAGTTGACCGGCCACGTCATCGACGTACGCCAGCAGGACCCGACCCGCGGGGCGAGCGAGGCCTCCGGATTCGAGCAGGCGCTGGCGTCCGTTCTTGACCGCCAGGAGGATGTGTAATAATTCTCCGTTAATGGACTAATTCGGGCCTCTGTTGTCGCGTCGGCGAATACAGAGGCCCGAGTTCGTGAAGCTCCCCCTTCACATTTCCCGCATAACGTGAAACAACCGGCACCTTTGGAGCAGGTTCTACGTGATTTCGACCGCCATTCGCCTGGCACGTGTGGGCAGCCGGTCAGAGCTGGCCGCGGCAGTCCTGATGGGACTGGGCTACCCGTGCGTGATGATCGCCGCGCTGATTCCGGACATCTGGATGTTCGCGGCGGCCGCCGCCGTGACCTATGCCGCCGACTGGTTCCTGCATCAGCGCGGCAGCTACCTGGTCAACCGGCTCAACAAGGTCCGGGCCGGTCTGCCGATCCGCTTCCTGCTCCGCCAGCTGCTGCTGATCCTGCTGCTCGCCCGCGAGGGTCTCGCGGAGCAGCCGCTCTTCTACGCGGCGGTCGCCTGCTTCCTGCTCTTCTACGGTCTCCAGGCGCCGCACGGCGCGCTGACCACCCTGATCAGGCTGCGCCGGACGATGCCGGTCGCCACCCGCAACATCGACCTCCACGCCGTGCGCATCCCGGACGCCCCGCCGCGGGCCCTGCTGCGCCGCTCCACCGAGAAGATGCTGCACCTCGACATCCCGGCGACGGCCGGAGTGATCATCGCGGCGGCCACCGGGCAGTACCTCGTCGGATACGTCGGCACGGCCGTCACCATCGGCCTCGGCCTGCTCTACACCGCCGCCCTCGTGCCGTTCCTGCGCCGCAAGCGCCGTGTGCCGTCGGCGCCCGCGGTGCTCAAGGCCGTGCAGAAGTGGCTCAGTGAGTACCAGCCCACCGTCGCCCTGTACTTCTCCGGCTCCGAGGAGTCCGCGTACCAGGTCAACATGTGGCTGGAGACCATGGAGCAGGTCGAGGGCCGGCCGATCATCATCATGCGCGAGCGCGGGCTCGTCGCGAAGCTCAACGAGACCTCCGTGCCGATCCTCTGCGTCCCCGGCGGTCAGCACCTGATGGCGATGAAGCTCGACACGGTCCGCGTCACGCTCTACCCGGCCAACGTCGGCAAGAACATCCACATGCTCCGCGTCCCGACGATGAAGCACGTCTTCATCGGCCACGGTGACAGCGACAAGCTCGCCAGCGTCAATCCCTACTCCAAGGTGTACGACGAGGTGTGGACCGCGGGCCGCGCCGGACGCGACCGGTACGCCCTCGCCGACGTCGGCGTCCGCGACGAGGACATCGTCGAGGTGGGCCGCCCGCAGCTGGCCCCGATAGAGACCTGGACCGGGACCCCCAAGAACCTCATCCCGACCATCCTGTACGCCCCCACCTGGGAGGGCTGGGACAACAACCCCGGCAACACCTCCCTGCTCCTCGCCGGCGAGAACATCGTCCGGCGGCTGCTCGAGGCCGAGCGGCCGGTGCGTGTCATCTACAAGCCGCACCCCTTCACCGGCATCCGCAACAAGAAGGCCCTGGCCGTCCACGAGCGGATCACCGCGATGGTGCAGAAGGCCGCCGCCGAGCGGGCGACCGACCCCCGCTGGGCCGAGCACGCCGCCGCCGCGCAGTCCGGCCAGTCCGCCGCACGCGCCGAGCTCGCCCGCATCGAGGCCCGGCTGGCCGAGCTGACCAAGCCGGGACGTGCGGGCGGCGACGAGGCGGAGGAGTCGCGGGTCTCCCTCGCCGACCCCCACCGCCTCGCCGAGATCAAGCAGCTGCGGGCCGAGTGGAACGACGCCTACTGGCGCTCCTTCGGCTGGTGGGAGCACAAGGTGGTCACGGGCTCCGAGCCCACGCTGTACGACTGCTTCAACGAGTCCGACGGCATGGTCTCCGACATCTCCAGCGTCGTCTCGGACTTCATCGCGAGCGGCAAGCCGTACGCCGTGACGGACTCGGCGGAGCTCGGCGTGGAGGAGTTCAGGCGGCAGAACACGGCCGTACGGGCCGCGGTGATCCTGTCCAACAGCGCCGAGGAGCTGGACCTGCTGCTCGCGGCGGTGGCCGACCCGGCCGCCGACACGCTCGCGGACGCGCGCGGCGAGTTGAAGAAGTACCTGCTGGGGCCCGACGAGCCCACGTCGATCGAGCAGTTCAACGCGGCGGTGCGGGCGCTGGCGGCCAAGGCCGAGGCGCGCAACGCCGGTGTGGAGCAGCGCATCGGGTCGCAGGCGATCGGTGAGCTCGACCGGGAGTCGGACTCCGAGGCCGCCGGCGTTGCCGGCACCGAGGGCACCGGCGTCGTGGAAGGCGGCGACAACGAGGGCAACGGCGCGGAGGCGACGGCCACCGTGGCCCGCTGACCCGCGTCGGCTCTCGCCACGGCTCACCCGCCACGGCTCACCCACGGTCGGCCGAACGGCCCGTAAGTCCCCCGGCAGGAGCGGACTTACGGGCCGTTGCGCGTGCCGTCACACCGCTGATACATGCGCTGTGGACGATGTGCGGATGTCCGAGAGTCGTTCCGAGCCCGAGGCTCTTCCCGAGGTTCCTTCCGAGGACCGCCCCGATGTCAGCGTGATCATCGGCGCGTACGAGGCGATGCCGTACCTCGTGAAATGCCTCGACTCGGTCGAGGCCCAGACGCTGGGGCCCGCCCGGATCGAGATCGTCGCCGTCGACGACGGATCGACGGACGGCACGGGGGAGTACCTGGAGGACTTCGCGGCACGGGCGAAAGTGCCGGTGCGGGTGGTCCGGCAGCCCAACTCCGGTGGCCCCAGCGGTCCGCGCAACACCGGTCTGGCCCTGGCCCGCGGTCGCTACGTCTTCTTCCTCGACGCCGACGACTACCTGGGCGACGAGGCACTGGAGCGGCTGGTCGCGATGGGCGACCGGGCAGGCACGGACGTCGTACTCGGCAAGGTCGTCGGCGTCAACCGGAATGCCGCCAAGTCGATGTGGGCGCGCACCGTCGAGCGGGCCGACATCTACACCTCAAACGTCAAGTTCACGCTGAGTGCGCAGAAACTCTTCCGGCGCGAGCTGCTCGTACGGCACGGCATGAGGTTCGACGAGTCCCTGCGCACGGGTGAGGACGCGCTGTTCACGATGGAGGCGTATCTGCGGGGCGCGGGAGTCTCCGTCGTCGCCGACTACACGTGCTACTACCTGGTCGGCCGGGAGGACGGGAAACACCTGACGAAGACCGGCGGTTACGCGCCACGCTTCGATTCGGCCGCCGCGCTGATGAAGCTGATCGCCACCCATGTACCGCCCGGAAAGCGCCGCGACCAGCTGATGGTCAGACCCTTCACGGTCACCCTGCTGCCGCAGTTCGGCCCGATCGTGCTGGGCCAGCCGGAGAAGTACCTCCGGCACAAGACGGAGCTCGCCGCCCCGCTCATGGCCGCGTACTGGACCCCGGGCGTGGCGCGCCGGCTCCGGGTCGAGGAGCGGCTGCGGCTCACCTGCGTCGCGCTCGGCCGACCCGATCTGCTGCGGGACGTGCTGGTCTTCGTCCGCGACGGCGGCCGGCCCGAGGTGGTGCGCCGCCGCGGCCGCCACCATCTCGCGTATCCGCACTTCGGTGACCAGGCCGCCGGGATCGCACTGTCCGCGTACGAGGTGACGGTGACCGAGCGGATCGGCGAGCAGCGCATCCAGCCGCGCCACCCCCTCGGGCGCCGCGTGGTGCGGGGCGGCGCCCGGCGCCTGCGGCGGGTGGCCGCCAGGCGCGGTCTCGGCCGGATGGCGTCGGCCCTGGCCCGGCTGTCCAGCGGATGAAATGCGCGCGCACCGAGGACGCGGCCTGACATAGATTCGCCCTTGTGACAGGTGCAAGGCAGACAGGTGCAAGGCAGGCAGGGGCAAGGCAGTACGTGGCGGAAGCCCGCAGGATCGTCGTCAAGATCGGCTCGTCCTCGCTCACCACAGCCGCCGGCGGCCTCGACGCCGACCGTGTGGACGCCCTCGTCGACGTGCTCGCCAAGGTCCGCAGTGGCGGTGAGAAGGAGATAGTGCTGGTCTCCAGCGGCGCCATCGCCGCCGGTCTCGCACCGCTCGGCCTGGCCCGCCGCCCCAGGGACCTGGCCCGTCAGCAGGCTGCGGCCAGCGTCGGCCAGGGCCTGCTCGTCGCCCGCTACACCGCCTCCTTCGCCCGCTACGGCGTCCGCGTCGGCCAGGTGCTCCTCACCACCGACGACACCAGCCGCCGTGCCCACTACCGCAACGCCTACCGCACCCTCGACCAGCTCCTCGCCATGGGGGCCGTCCCGGTCGTCAACGAGAACGACACCGTCGCCACGGACGAGATCCGCTTCGGCGACAACGACCGGCTCGCCGCACTCGTCGCCCATCTCGTACGGGCCGACCTGCTCGTCCTCCTCTCCGACGTGGACGGCCTCTACGACGGTGACCCGAGCAAGCCCGGCACCTCCCGGATCCAGGAGGTCCGGGGGCCCGAGGACCTGTCGGGCGTGGACATCGGCTCGGCGGGCAAGGCGGGCGTCGGCACCGGAGGCATGGTCACCAAGGTCGAGGCGGCACGGATCGCCGCGGCCGCCGGCGTGCCCGTCGTCCTCACCTCCGCCAGCCGGGCCGCCGACGCCCTCGCCGGACGCGACACCGGTACCTACTTCCGCCGTACCGGCCGCCGCTCGGCCGACCGGCTGCTGTGGCTCGCGCACGCCTCGACCCCGCAGGGCTCGCTGACCCTCGACGACGGGGCCGTGCGGGCCGTCGTGCAGGGCAGGAAGTCGCTGCTGCCTGCCGGAATCGCCGCGGTCGAGGGCGAGTTCAGTGCCGGGGACCCGGTGGAGCTGCGCGACTCCGAAGGCCACGCCGTCGCCCGCGGGCTCGTCAACTTCGACGCGAAGGAGATCCCGCAACTCCTCGGCCGTTCCACCCGCGAGCTGGCCAAGGAGCTCGGCCCCGCCTACGAGCGCGAGGTCGTACACAGGGACGACCTCGTCGTCCTGCAGCCCTGACCCACCCCCTGAAACGGCTGAAACTCCCGCCTTCAGGCAGGGACCTTTACCAAAACCGCCCCACCACCGGCCCGGGACTGGTCAACTTTGTCAGGGGGACTTTGTCACGGGGACAGGGCGGGGTTCAGCACCACAACGCATCAACAGGAGGCCGCCGGTGAGACGAGCGCGCCCAGGGGCGGCGCCCCGAGGGACAGGGGGCACGGCCCGCACCCGCAGGGCCGTGGGAGAGCAGCGGGCCCTCACCAGTGTGGAGGCGGGGCCCGACCTCGACGACGACTTCGACGACGAGCGCGCCGACGACACAGCCGGCGCGGCCGGCACGGACGCCCGTGCCGACGGTGCGCGTGAGCAGAAGCCGGACCTGAGCCCGGACCCGCGCGGAAGGGACCGCGCGGCGTCCAAGCTCTGGCACATCACCCTCTGCGTCTCGGGTGCGGAGGCCCCGCTGAAGGAGGTCCGGCGTGGTCTCGAACAGCTCGCGCACGACCACCCGTTCCTGCTGACGAGCCGGTACGCCAACGATCACGCCGAGATCCGCTACTGGGAAGAGGCCCGGGACCTGCACGACGCCGCCGCCGTCGCGCTGCGCCTGTGGGGCGAGCACCGCTCCAGCGCGCAACTGCCGCCGTGGGAGATCGTCGGCCTGGAGGTCATCGACCGCGAGACCTATCACCAGCGCATCGCGGAGGGCTACGGCCCGCCCCCCGCGGCCCCCGTCGGCGTTCACCCCTTCTGAGGCTCTTCGGTTCCGAGGCTGTCCGAGGCCTTTCGCTCGGTTCCGAGGCTGTCCGAGGCTGTAGCAGGCTTTTCGCCGAGGCCTCCCTGACGGCGGACGCACGGCTTTCCTGCGGTACTCCCGCGATCGGGTCCCGGTCTCCAGGCCGGGGCCCATGTGCGTCCGTGTCCCGCTCGCCCCCGCTCCTCCGTTCGCGTCCCCCGCGCATCCCCACCCGGGTGACGCCTCGTCTCGTGTCTCGGCTCGCGTCTCGTAGTGCGGGATACGTGCGGGATGTCCGCAAGCCGCGCATTACCCTGCGGGCATGACCTCGCTCTCGCCGTACGACACCATGTCCCCGGTCGCCCAGGCCGCCTACCGGGCCCGCGCGGCCGCCGCCGAGATCGCGCCACTCCCGCGCTCGGTGAAGGACGACGCCCTGCTGGCGATCGCCGACGCCCTCGAGGTCCGGGCGGCCGAGATCGTCGAGGCCAACGCCGAGGACATCGCCCGCGCCCGCGAGGCCGGCACCAGTGAGGCGATCATCGACCGGCTCAGCCTCACGCCCGAGCGGATCCGCGCCATCGCCGCCGACGTCCGTCACGTCGCCGCGCTGCCCGACCCCGTCGGCGAGGTCGTCCGCGGCTCGACCCTGCCGAACGGCATCGACCTGCGCCAGGTCCGCGTCCCGCTCGGCGTCGTCGGCATCATCTACGAGGCCCGCCCGAACGTCACGGTGGACGCCGCCGCCCTCTGCCTGAAGTCCGGGAACGCCGTACTGCTCCGGGGCTCCTCCTCCGCCTACTCCTCCAACTCCGCCCTGGTGAGGGTCCTGCGCGACGCCGTCGGCGGCGCCGGACTGCCCGCCGAAGCCGTACAGCTCGTCCCCGGTGAGAGCCGCGACTCCGTGCGCGAGCTGATGCGCGCCCGCGGCCTCGTCGACGTCCTCATCCCGCGCGGCGGCGCCTCCCTCATCCGCACGGTCGTCGAGGAGTCCACCGTCCCGGTCATCGAGACCGGAACCGGCAACTGCCACGTCTACGTCGACGCCCAGGCCGACCTCGACATGGCCGTCGACATCCTGATCAACTCCAAGGCCCAGCGGCCCAGCGTCTGCAACGCCGCCGAGACCCTCCTCGTCCACCAGGACATCGCCGCCGCCTTCCTGCCCCGCGCACTGGACGCCCTCGCCGATGCCGGCGTCACCGTCCACGCCGACGACCGGACCCTCGCCCTCGCAGAGGGCTCCAAGGCCACCGTCGTGGCCGCCACGGTGGAGGACTGGGAGACCGAGTACCTCTCCTACGACATCGCCGCCGCGGTCGTCGACTCCCTCGACAAGGCCGTCGAGCACATCCGTCTCTGGTCCTCCGGTCACACCGAGGCCATCGTCACCACCTCCCAGGCCGCGGCCCGCCGCTTCACCCAACTGGTCGACTCCACGACGGTCGCCGTCAATGCGTCCACCCGTTTCACCGACGGGGGCCAGTTCGGTTTCGGCGCCGAGATCGGTATCTCCACGCAGAAGCTGCACGCCCGCGGCCCGATGGGTCTCCCCGAGCTGACCTCGACGAAGTACATCGTCACCGGCGACGGTCACACTCGGTGACGAAGGAGTGCGGGCAGTTGCCCGTACTCCCTGCCCAAAACCCACGCCCAGGTCTACTCTGAAAGGCGTGCCGGACGACGTGGGGGGCAGGCCGTTCCCGGACGGCTGGGAGCCCGACGACGACCGCGGAGGCGCCGACGAGGAATTCGCCTCCGTGGTGTTCGACGAGGACTTCGTACGGGCGGCTGCGGTCCATGAGCCGAGCGCCGTCGAGCGGCTGCTGGCGGCCGCCCAGGCACGCGCGGAGGCCGAGGCCGCCCGCGCCCGCGCCGGAGCGGGCCCCGCGGACGACGAGCTCTACGACGACTACGGCCCGGCCGGCGCGTACGGCCGGGCCTACGACGAATGCGACCCCGACGACCGCGCCGGGCGGTACCTGGACCCCTATCCTCACGGCGGCTCCCTGCGTCCGTACCGCGGCGCCGCGCGCTGGCACCGTCCCGTCGCCTGGGTGCTCGCCCTGGTGATGGGCATCGGGATGGTCGCCCTCGCCTTCACCGCCGTCTACCGGGGTGCGTCGGCCAACCGCCAGGACCGCGTCCCGCCACCCGCCACGACCGGCGTCGACGTCCCCTCCAGGACACCCGCGCCGGACCTCGTGACCAGCCCTTCGGCCTCAGCGGACTACTCCGCACCTCCCGCCTCCGCCGTGCCCCGCACCCCCTGAAACGCAGTCGCCCTGGTGCGTGAGAACTCGACACAAGTTCTCGCGCACCGGGGCGTTCACCTTCATCGAGATCGACCTACTCTGAAGATGTGACCCCTCCCCAGAAGGGGCTTCTCACTCGTCCACGTGCGTGAACCCCTGACGGACAGGCCCTGCCGGATGCCTTGCGGCGCGAGGCGGAGCGTGGCGCACTGACCACGATGGGTGAGTTGGGATCGGGAGAAGTCATGGCAGGCCGCGGAGAACCGCCGGAACCGCCCGAGGGGCTCCCCGGCGGAGGTGAGGACGAGTACGGGTCCGTCGTCTTCGACGAATCGTTCGTCCGTGCTGCCCGCCTCCAGGAATACTCCGCCGAAGAGCGCATGGGCGACCACGCCAGGGCCGTTCGCAGCCGTCCGGGCCGGGGTGTGCGGACCGGGTCGAGGCAGGCCTTCCTGCTGGTGCTGCTGATTGCCCTCGCCTTCGGCACCGCGATCTACATGGGTGTCCGCCACCCGTACCAGCCACCGCCCTCCCAGCCCGCGGGACCGCTGCGGAGCACGGTCGTCCCTCTGGCCCCCGAGGGCCCCGTGCCCGGCGGGGAGCCCGCCGGACTGTACGCACACAGCCCCGCCGCCCAGTTCCGCGCCGGAGCTGCCGGAATCGCCTTTCCGCCCGCCTTGCGCACCAAGAACTTCTCGGAAAACCAGGTCATGACCGCGCTGACCATCGCCAAGGACTACCTCGTGGAGTCCTCGCTCGACCCCGATGTGCTCAGCGGCACCGTGGCACGGCCGGTGCGGGTGCTGCTCGACCCGGACCAGTTGCAGCAGTTCGACCAGTCACTCGCCGCCCCGGTGGACGACGGCCGGCACGCGGCGACCGGCTGGCTGGTGCGCTTCGACCCGGCGAAGGTCGCCCTCGCCGACCCCGAGGTGCGGGTCCGGGGCACGCTCCGCGTTCATGACGCCGGACCCAACGCCCTCGAAGTGGTCTCGGACCACACCTTCGCCTACGCGCTCCGTCCGGCCGGAGCGGGAGCCGGAGCCGGCGCGGATGGCGCTGCCTCCGCCGGCGAGCAGCGCGCGGACGACGCCTCCCTGTTCACCGTCCGCCGCGAGCTGCACTTCCGCTTCGACCGCGACGATCTGCGCACCCACCGCGCCGAGCTGCTCTTCAGCTACGTGCAGGCCGGACCGATGGCCTGCTCGGCCGACCCCTCCGGGGCCCTGCAGCCGCTGCTGGCCGGCGAACGGGCCACCGACGAGGGCCCGGCAGGGACCGACCCCTATGCGACGGACCGGGCTGCCGCCGGGCTCTGCGGCGCCCTCGCCCCCAGCGCTCAGCCCTCGGCCTGACCTCCGCCGTCCTTGCTGCCGTTGCTGCCATTGCGGTCCGCACTGGCCGGTCCGCCGGCGCCCGTGAACTTGTCGCGCAGTCGGCCGCCGAGGTCGCCGGCGCCTCCGGCTATGTCCCCGACCAGCTTCATCAGCGGATCCTTGCTGGTCCGCACCGAGTCCGCGTAGTGCGATGCCGAATCGCGGAAGGAGTCCGTGACCGAGGTGTCCTTGTCCTCCGTGCGGCGCGGGTAGTGCCCGTCCATGATCCGCTGGTAATCGCGGCTCTCGGCCCACTTCTTCAGCTCGGCGGCGCGCACCGTGGTGAACGGATGTGTGCGCGGCAGGACATTGAGGATCTTCAGCACGGAGTCCCGCAGGTCGCCGCCGGCCTCGTACTCCTCGGCCTGCTCGAGGAACGCGTCCACGTTCATTTCGTGCAGATGGTTGCCACCGGCGATCTTCATCAGGCCGCGCATCGACGCCTGCAGATCCTGGCCGACCAGCAGCCCGGCCCGGTCCGCCGAGAGCTCCGACTTGCGGAACCACTCGCGCAGTGCGGTCACGATCGCCATGATCGCGACATTGCCGAGAGGGATCCAGGCGACCTTGAGCGCCAGACTCGTGAGGAAGAGCAGGATCGTGCGGTAGACCGAGTGGCCGGACAAGGCATGTCCCACCTCGTGACCGACGACCGCCCGCATCTCCTCCTCGTCGAGCAGCTCCACGAGCCCGGTCGTGACGACGATGATCGGCTCGTCCAGCCCGATGCACATGGCATTGGGCTTCGGGTCCTGCGTGACATACATCGGCGGGACCTTCTCCAGGTCCAGGATGTAACAGGCGTCGCGCAGCATGGCGTTGAGGTGCGCGAACTGGGCGTCGCTCACCCGGACGGAGTCCGACAGGAAGAGCAGCCGCAGGCTGCGCTCGGGCAGCAGACCGCTGAGCGCCTTGAAGACGGTGTCGAAGCCGGTGAGCTTGCGCAGGGCAACGAGCGCGGAGCGGTCCGCGGGATGCTCGTACGCCCGCGAGGAGATCTCCGGGAAGCGCCGGCGCTGCCTGCTCGGCACATTCTCGGAACTGCTGTCGGTCATCGGATGCCCCCTGTTCCTTCTGTTCCTTGCGAGTACTGACCCGTCCCCCTGACAGACCCCAGACTAGGCGCTGGGGTTGCGGTGCCGCGGGAGCCTGTGGACAACCACGCGGACGCCACCGGCGACGCGTGCACCGCGCCACCGTCGAACCGCCGGCGGCGAGGGCGAAAGTGACAACGACTGAGTCGACGTGAGCGTGCCCGCCCCTCCCGCATACGATGTGCGCGAAGTCTCCGCTCCGACTCCCGATCGATAGGTTCAGCTGAAGATGAGTCTCGCCAGCACTGCTGCCAACCTTGTCTCCCTCGCCGAGGGCGCCGAGCACGGCGGCAACCACGAAAGCCTCAGCCCCTACCTCACCGGTTTCGGCGCCCTCGGTGCGCTGCTCCTGCTGCTGTGGATCACCACCCGCTTCAACCGCGACCGCTGATACGCGACCGCACAGCCGTACCAGTAGGCTCTGCACGCATGGGCATGGGACAGCAGGAACTGCCTACCAGGGGCGGCAAGCGCCGACTCGGCGTCATGGGCGGGACATTCGACCCGATCCACCATGGACACCTGGTGGCCGCCAGTGAGGTGGCCGCCCTGTTCCACCTCGACGAGGTGGTGTTCGTACCGACCGGGCAGCCGTGGCAGAAGGGCCACAAGGCGGTCTCTCCGGCCGAGGACCGCTATTTGATGACGGTCATCGCCACGGCGTCCAACCCGCAGTTCTCGGTCAGCCGTATCGACATCGACCGCGGCGGGGCGACGTACACCATCGACACCCTGCGGGACCTGCGGGCGCTCAACAGCGACTCGGATCTCTTCTTCATCACCGGAGCCGATGCGCTCGCGCAGATCCTCACCTGGCGGGACGCCGAAGAGCTCTTCTCGCTCGCCCACTTCATCGGTGTCACCCGGCCCGGCCACGACCTGACGGACGACGGACTGCCCAAGGGAGGTGTCTCCCTGGTGGAGGTGCCGGCCCTGGCCATCTCGTCCACCGACTGCCGGGCGAGGGTCGCGCAGGGCGACCCCGTCTGGTATCTGGTGCCGGACGGTGTGGTGCGCTACATCGACAAGCGCCAGTTGTACCGCGGCGACTGAGCCACGGAGAGGGGCACCGGTGAACGACCAGCAGAACCCGTACGACCCGTATTATTCGCAGCAGCCGCAGATCATCGGCTACGACGAATACGGACGGCCGGTCTACCAGCAGCCTCACCACTCTCAGCAGTCGCAGGGTTACGACGCGTACCCGCCGCAACAGCAGCAGCAGCAGGACCAGAACCAGGGCTACGGATACGACCCGTATGCCCAGCCGCAGCAGCCCCAGGGCTACGACCCGTACGGGCAGCAGCAGCAAACGAGCCAGGGCCCGCAAGCGCACCAGGGCCCGCAGGCGAACCAGGCCCATCAGACGCAGCAGGGCTACAGCTACGACGGCTACACCTACGACACGGGCCAGCAGGCCGCCGTCGACACCACGCAGCAGTGGAACATCCCGCAGCAGCAGGCCCAGCCCCAGACGGCCCCCCGGGCACCGCAGGGCCCCGCCTCCGTTCCCGGCCAGCGCCGCCCCGCCCCGGAGGGCCCGGGCCGTGGACCGCAGGGCCCGGGCCGTGGAGACGGCGCGGCCCGTGACCGTGAGGACCGCGACTACCGGACCGAGCAGTTCTCGTTCATCGAGGAGCCGGACGAGGACTCCGAGGACGTCATCGACTGGCTCAAGTTCACCGAGAGCCGGTCCGAGCGCCGGGAAGAGGCCAGGCGCCGCGGCCGCAACCGGGTCGTCACCCTCGTCGTCGTCCTGGCCCTGGTGGCGGTGGGCGGCGTCGGCTACCTCTGGTACACGGACAAACTGCCGGGCAGCGCCGGCTCCGGGGCCGCCCAGAACAGCGCAACGGGACCGCAGAAGCGCGACGTCATCGTGCTCCATCTGCACAACACCAAGCAGGGCGGCACCGCCACCGCCCTCCTCGTCGACAACGAGACCACCAAGCAGGGCACCACGGTCCTGCTGCCGAACTCCCTGTCCGTCGCCGACGACGAGGGCGTCGCCACCACCCTCGGCAAGTCCGTCGACGAGGACGGGTCCACCGGCACCCGTGAGTCGATCGGCACCCTGCTCGGCACCAAGATCACCGGTACCTGGCGGCTCGACACCCCCTATCTGGAGAACCTCGTCGAACTCGTCGGCGGCGTCGACATCGACACCGACGCCGAGGTGCCGCCCGCCAAGAAGGGCGAGGCGCCGCTGGTGAAGAAGGGCGAGAACCAGACGCTCAACGGCCGGATGGCCGTCGGGTACGCCACCTACCGCGCCTCCGGCGAGGCCGAGGCCGAACAGCTGCAGCGCTTCGGCCAGGTGATGTACGGGGTGATGCGGAAGGTCTCGAGCGATCCGAAGGGCGCGACGGTGACCATCGAGACCCTGGCGCAGATCCTCGACCCCTCGTTGCCCGAGAGGGACCTGGGAGCCTCGCTCGCCAAGCTGTCCGAGTACGCCAAGGGCGGCGACTACAAGACCGCCCTGTTGCCCGTCCAGCAGGACGGCACGCTCAGCCAGGAGGCGAGCGACAGCGTCGTCAAGGACATCCTGGGCGGCAAGATCAGCGCCCCGGAGCAGGGCGCGGCGGTACGGGTCGGCGTACGGAACGCCTCCGGAGACGGCGACGCCACCGAAGCCGCCAGGATCGACCTCGTCAACGGCGGCTACGCGTTCGTCGACGCGGGCAAGGCGGACACGGCGTCGTCCTCACAGGTCACCTACGGTGACGAGGCGCAGAAGGCGAAGGCCGTGGAGGTCGCCAAGACCCTCGGCCTGCCGGAGAGCGCGGTCGAGAAGGGCAAGGCGGCGTCCAACGCCGATGTCACGGTCGTCCTCGGCCGGGACTACGAGGTCGAGCGCTGATCGCGGAGCAGGGCAGGGCAGCTGATCACGGGGCCGAGCAGGGCACGTGTCCCGGCGCCGCGCGCGGCGCCGGGACAATCACTGCGTGGGCTGTCGGCGGTCCGTGAGACCCTGGGGGGGTCTTGACCGCCGACGAAAGCCTGCATGTGACCGCCACGGACCGTTCTCTCGAGCTCATCAACGTCGCCGCCCAGGCGGCAGCGGACAAGCTCGCGCACGACATCATCGCGTACGACGTCAGCGACGTGCTGTCGATCACGGATGCCTTTCTGCTCGCCTCCGCCCCCAGTGACCGCCAGGTCAAGTCGATCGTCGACGAGATCGAGGAGAAGCTCCTGAAGGAGCTCGGCGCCAAGCCGGTGCGCCGCGAGGGCGACCGCGACGCGCGCTGGATCCTGCTCGACTACGTCGACATCGTCGTGCACGTCCAGCACAGCGAGGAGCGTGTCTTCTACGCCCTCGAGCGGCTCTGGAAGGACTGCCCCGAGCTGCCGCTGCCCGATGACGCAGTCAAGACCCGCGGCAAGGCCGAGGAGCACGCCCGGCTCGTCGGCGACGGCAGCGGGACGGACGGTGAGCTGAGCTGAGCGGCACTGACACGGGGCCCGGCAGGGGCCGCCGCATCGTTCTGTGGCGGCACGGCCAGACCGCATGGAATCTGGAGCGCCGCTTCCAGGGCTCGACGGACATCGAACTGACCGAGACCGGCGTCAACCAGGCCCGCCGGGCCGCGCGGCTGCTGGCCTCGCTGAAACCGGACGCGATCATCGCGTCCGACCTGAAGCGGGTGGTCGCCACGGCCCACCAGCTCGCGTCGATCACGGGACACGACATCACCTTCGACGCCGCTCTGCGGGAGACCTACGCGGGCGTGTGGCAGGGGCTGACCCACGACGAGATCATCGGGCAGTACGGCGAGCAGTACGCGGCCTGGAAGCGCGGTGAGCCCGTGCGCCGCGGCGGCGGTGAGCTGGAGACCGAGGTCGCCGAGCGCGCCGCCCCCTTCGTGCTGGGTCACGCCGACAACCTTCCCTCCGGCGGCACGCTTGTCGTGGTGAGCCACGGCGGCACGATCCGCACCACCATCGGCCGGCTGCTCGGCCTGGAGGCGCGCCACTGGGAGAGCCTGGGCGGCCTGTCCAACTGCTGCTGGTCCGTGCTGGGCGAGGGCGCCCGCGGCTGGCGGCTGCTGGAACACAACGCGGGCACGCTGCCCGAGCCGGTGCTCGGCGACGACGACTGAGGCTGTTGACGACGCCCGAGGCCGTTCGCGGGCTGTTCGCAGGTCGCTCACAGGCCGGTCGGAGGTTGCTCGCTCGGCGATCGCAGCCCGCGGGCAGGCCAGGGACCGGCCGGATTTCACTTTCCGGCTGGTCACAGGCTAAGGTTCTTCTTGTTCGCAGCGCGGAGCGCGAAGAACACGAGGGGCTATAGCTCAGTTGGTAGAGCGCTTGCATGGCATGCAAGAGGTCAGGAGTTCAATTCTCCTTAGCTCCACAAGTTTCAACATCAGGATCCCGTCCCCGCAGGGGGGCGGGATTTCTGCGTTCCCGCCGGTCTCGTGCCGCAGACAGCGCTGACCCCCTTGCGGGGCCATGGCAGAATCGGGACGGCCGGAGGGGACGGCGGCCCGGACGGGAGGGAGAGGCGATGCCCGGTAGCAGCATCGAGGAGGACGATGACCTGCTCGCCGCTGCGGAGGCCAGAGCTCGCCTCAGCTGCCCCTCGTGCGGTTCGCCCCATGTCGCCCAAGTGCTCGGGGACAACGGAGGTATCTCGTACGTGTGCACTGCCTGCGGCCACAGCTGGAGCTGAATGATGGGTGCACACAGGCGGAAGTGCGACTGGTGCGGCAGCGGTACGCCGATCGTCCGCGACATGGACCCCGTCAATCCCGAGTACCAGTACTGGTGCGAGGAGTGCGCGCGGGCGCTGATCATAAAGGGCGACCCCATCGAGACGTACCGGGAGCTCGAGGGGGAGCCGATCTACGGGCGGCTGCTCGACGAGCACTGCACCCTGAAACGGTTCTACTCGTTCGCTACGGCGTGAGCTGACCGTCTGCCCGAAGGGGACGTACCCGGACATCTCTGGGTGGGGTCGTGCGGACCGGAAACGATTTGGTGGACCACCGGGGTGACCGTGTAATGTTCTCTCTGTCGCCGCGGGGGAAGCCCGGGAACGGGGCGGCACACAACAAGGGGCTATAGCTCAGTTGGTAGAGCGCTTGCATGGCATGCAAGAGGTCAGGAGTTCAATTCTCCTTAGCTCCACAGCAGCTCGGTAAGAGCACAAGAAGAGGGCCATCCGATGCGGATGGCCCTCTTCTACGTCTCCCGTCAACCCCGGCCGCTGCCAAGGGCCTTGCGGTTGGTGCTCGGCAACGCCGGGCGCGTGGAGGGCGCCTGCTCGATCCGGAGCGCGAGCGCCGGGCAGCGGCGTACTGCACGTTGCGCACGCCCGCGCACATGCATCGGCACCGTGGCCTCCGCCACCGACGGATACCCGTCGGCGCCCATACGGATCAGCTCGGGGACGATCTCCGCGCAGATCCCGTGGCCCTGGCAAAGCGTCCAGTCCACGGCGAGCTTCTCACCGCTCGGGATGGACTCCTCGGCCTCCTGGTAGCCGGGAACGGGCAGCGGCAGCACGCCGACCGTCTCGCGGCCGCAGCCGCCGTGCAGGACGTGCGCGGCGAGGTCGTCCGTGAACGCCGACAGGGTCGAGGCGAAGAAGCGCGCCGAACCGTCGGGATGCTTGCACGCGCCCCGCCCCTTGACCGCCTGGGTCACCTCGCGCAGCGCCTCCAGAGCAGCCGGTCCGCCGCCGTTGATCACGTCGGACAGTCCGCCCGCAGCCGCCGGCAGACCCAGCTTGCAGGGACCGCACTGGCCGGCCGTCTCGGCCGCGAGCCAGTTGGCCACGCGCTGCGCCTCCCCGAGGGGACAGGTGTCCGGGCCGATCGGCAGGATCGCGCCCGCGCCCAGCGAGCCGCCGACGTTGGCCAGCGACTCCCGCGAGATCACGGCATCGTGCGTGGCGGCGGCGTCGATCCAGTTGCCGTGGTAGCCGCCGGTCAGCACACCCTGGGGGACCGGCGGAGCGCCTGCAAGCTGGAGCACGTACCGCATCGGGACACCGGTCGGCACCTCGATGACCATGGGGCGCGCGACCGCCCCGGAGACCGTCAGCATCACCGTGCCCGGCTCGTTCTCCAGCCCCGTGTGGCTGTACCGGCGCGCGCCGATACGGGCGGCGACGGCCAGCTGCGCGAACGTCTCCGCGTTCGACAGGAGGGTCGGCGCGCCGGCGACACCCGAGTCCGATGCGCGCTCGCGGCGGCCCGGGGGCAGCGCGGGGCCGCCGCCGATGGCCCGGATGACCGCTGATGCCTCCCCGGAGACCATGCGCTCGGGGTTGCGCTGCACCCGCGCGCGCAACTGCTGGCCACGCCGGTCCGACAGCCCCCGTTCGGCGAGAGCCGCTCGCATGGAGATCTCCGTGGAGTTACGGGTCACCGCCACGATCAGAGTGCGGGCGCCCAGCGCCTCGGCCGCCAGCAGGGCGCCGTCCAGGATGAGATGCGGCGCCCGGTTGAGCAGAACGGTGTCCTTGCGGCAGGCAGGCTCGCCCTCACTGCCGTTGATCACGACGACAGGCCGCACTCCGCGCCGGATCGACGCCTTGGCCACTGCCCGCAGCTTCTGGCCGAAAGGGAAGCCGGCGCCGCCGCGGCCCCGCAGGGATATGCCCTCGGCGAGCTGGGCGAGCAGCTCTCCGGTCATGGGTTCGAGCGGTCCGTGCACCTTCAGGTGCATGGAGAGGTCGAGGCGCTCGACCAGATCGAAGCCCTGGGTCAGCTGGGGGAGGCCGACGACGCGGACCTCGGGGACATCGGGGAGGGGGGTGTTCACGGTCGGTCTCCTGCGGGTGCGTTCCAGGGCTCCCCGGCCTGGGGCGGATAGAGCGGGCCGGGCGACGGCTGGGTGTCGTCGAGCGAGCGGGGGAGCGGGGAGGTGGGTGTCGGGCCCTCGTAGCCGCCGCCGTACGGGGACGCCGGCCCCGGGTCGTACGGGTCGGTGTACGGGGGCGTGGGGCCGGTCTCGTAGGGGACGCCCGTCTCGTACCGCGAGGACGCGGCCGGCGGGGGGAACGCCTGTCCGGGTGGCGGCGGGGAAGGGGTCGGCCAGAACTCGGGGCGGGGACCGGATTCGTCCACCACGGGGAGCTCCTCTGTCATGGGGATGCGCTCGGCGAGGGGGATCTCGCCCGAGGGCGCAGGTGCCGCCCCTGGCGTACGGGCCGTCGCCCCTGTCGCACGGGCCGTGGCCTCACCGGCCAGTGAGACGGCGCGGTAGGCGGCGGAGATCCCCGTTCCGGGGCCTTCACCGGACAGCGGCCGGCCGGTCACCGGGCCGGCTCCGGGGAAGGACCCTGCGGCCGTGGCCGGCTCGGCGGACGGGGGCGGCGCCGCTTCGTAGAGCGGTGGGGCGGGAGCGGGGATGCGCAGGGGCTCCCCGCGGGGCGGGGCCAGTGGCTGCCCCAGGGGCCGGCCGATCGACCGGCCCGGCGTCTCGTCCGCGCCGGCCGGACGCTGCCGCGGGAACTCGCGCTCGTACTGGAACTGCGAGGCGTCGGCCGAGGTGCCGGGCAGAGGGGCGACCGACAGGTCGCGCTGGGCCCGCTCGGGGGCCTCGCCCGCGACGCGGCCGCCGGACCCGACCAGGGCGATGAGCTGCTCGGCGATGCGCCGCTGTGTCTGGGGCGGCAGCAGCCGCAGGGCGACGGCACTGGCGACACCGGTCAGCGCAAGGCCGTACATGACGACCACCCAGGTGGCCGCGGGGCGACCCGCATAGAGGCCGTGCACCAGCGCCGAGCACCATGCGGGGTACGCCAGCATGTGCAGGGCCCGCCAGCGCGCGGCGGTCCGGATGTTGCCGGCGAGCGCGCTGCGCGCAGCGCCCGTCGAGCCGGCGATGACCATCAGCAGTCCGGCCAGGGAGCCGAAGCCGATGAGGCCGGACGTGCCGGTGACACCGAGGCCGAACGGGATCAGCGCGCCGAGCAGTTCGACGTGTCCGAGCGAGACCTTGACCGTGGCGTGCAGCAGGAGAAATCCGAGTGAGGCGACCGCCGTTGCCCGGTGGATGCCTTGGGCGAGCAGCCGGTGGCGGGTGGAGAGCAGCAGCCGGTCGGTGGCTATCAGCCCCCAGGCGACCGAGGCCGTGAGTGATACCAGCGAGAGGACTCCGGTGGTGAAGTCCAGCGCGGCGCGGAACGCGTCACTGCCGCCGATGGCGAGCAGGGGGAGGAGCACAAGAGCGGCGGCGCTCAGCCCGCCCTGCACCTGCCGGCTCAGGCCTGGGTTCGGTCCGGGCGACGAACGGATCTTGCGATGAGGCTTCATGGGGGCGACTCCGAGTGGTGCGGGAAAGCGGTCCCGTGGTTCGCATGCTAGGTCG
This sequence comes from Streptomyces sp. NPDC001970, assembly GCF_053594115.1. Classification (NCBI taxonomy): domain Bacteria; kingdom Bacillati; phylum Actinomycetota; class Actinomycetes; order Kitasatosporales; family Streptomycetaceae; genus Streptomyces; species Streptomyces sp. NPDC001970. The sequence continues at coordinate 22,911 of NZ_JBSFDW010000052.1, forward strand.
AGCCATACCAAGCAGTACGAGGAATGCTCGTTTAGTGGTCAGCCTGACCGGCAACTGACTTTGGGGTTGCCCCGGATAGGGGCGATACGCCGAGTAACCCGGAGGGTGGAACGGTCCCGATCGTGTTCGGGCGGCATCGGATCACGTTCATGTTGTGGCCGAATCGCGTTCGCTTCCGGCCGTGCCGGCCGCCTGGACGTTCGATGCAGCCCGTACCGGCCCTGCGGTACCCTGGCGCCATGCGTGCCGTACGCCTTCTGCTTAGCGGGCCGCGCTGATCAGTCCCGACCGGTGAATCGTCCGGTCGGAATCGGCGCGGCGTCCCCTCCTGTGCGAGGGGTCCTTTTGTTTGTGGGCACAGCCCGTTCCGGGAAACGCCGGCAGAGACGATCGATGGAGCTTTAGGGATCATGAGCGAGACGAATTCCTCCCCCGCCGCCTTCGGCTCGGGTGGGGCCCCCTCTGCCGAGGTGGCCGCACCGCACCGCTACACGGCGGCCATGGCCGCCGAGATCGAGGCACGCTGGCAGGACTTCTGGGACGCCGACGGCACGTACGAGGCGCCCAACCCGAGCGGTGACCTGGCGGGCGACCCGGCCGCCGCGGCCCGTCCCAAGAAGTTCGTCATGGACATGTTCCCGTACCCCTCGGGTGCGGGCCTGCACGTCGGGCACCCTCTGGGCTACATCGCGACCGATGTCTACGCCCGGCACCAGCGGATGACCGGCCACAACGTCCTGCACACCCTGGGCTTCGACGCCTTCGGCCTGCCGGCCGAGCAGTACGCCGTCCAGACCGGCACGCACCCGCGGATCTCCACCGAGGCCAACATCGAGAACATGAAGGTCCAGCTGCGCCGGCTGGGCCTGGGCCACGACAAGCGCCGGTCGTTCGCCACGATCGACCCGGACTACTACAAGTGGACCCAGTGGATCTTCCTGCAGATCTTCAACTCCTGGTACGACGACGAGGCGAAGAAGGCCCGTCCGATCGCCGACCTGGTGGCGCAGTTCGAGAGCGGGGAGCGCGCGACGCCGTCCGGGCGCCCCTGGAACGAGCTGAGCGCCGTCGAGCGCGCCGCTGTGCTGGGTGAGTACCGCCTGGCGTACGCCTCCGACGCCCCCGTCAACTGGTGCCCCGGGCTGGGCACCGTTCTGGCGAACGAGGAAGTCACCGCCGACGGCCGCTCCGAGCGCGGCAACTTCCCCGTCTTCAAGGCCAATCTGCGCCAGTGGAACATGCGCATCACCGCCTACGCCGACCGGCTGCTGGACGACCTGGACGCGCTGGACTGGCCCGAGGCGATCAAGCTGCAGCAGCGCAACTGGATCGGTCGCAGCGAGGGCGCGCGAGTCAACTTCTCGGTCGAGGGCCACGAGGGCGAGCCGATCACGGTCTTCACCACCCGTCCCGACACGCTGTTCGGCGCCACCTACATGGTCCTGGCGCCGGAGCACGGCCTGATCGACTCGATCCTGCCCGCCGAGTGGCCGCAGGACATCCCGCAGGACGTACGGGAGGCCTGGACGGGCGGCGCCGCCACCCCGGCCGAGGCCGTCGCCGCGTACCGCAAGCAGGCGCAGACCAAGAGCGACGTCGAGCGGCAGACCGAGCACAAGGACAAGACGGGCGTCTTCACCGGTACGTACGCCCTGAACCCCGTCACCGGCGCCCGGATCCCGGTCTTCGTGGCCGACTACGTCCTGATGGGCTACGGCACCGGCGCCATCATGGCCGTCCCCGGCCAGGACGAGCGCGACTGGGAGTTCGCCGAGGCCTTCGGCCTGCCCATCATCCGTACCGTGCAGCCGCCGGACGGCTGGGAGGGCGAGGCGTACACCGGCACGGGACCGGCGATCAACTCGTCGAACGACGAGATCTCGCTGGACGGTCTGGGCGTCGCCGAGGCCAAGGCGAAGATCACCGAGTGGCTGACCGGGCGCGGCATCGGCGAGGGAACCATCAACTTCCGCCTGCGCGACTGGCTGTTCAGCCGGCAGCGCTACTGGGGCGAGCCCTTCCCGATCGTGTACGACGAGGACGGTGTCGCCCACGCGCTGCCCGAGTCGATGCTGCCGCTGGAACTGCCGGAGGTCGACGACTACTCGCCGCGCACGTTCGACCCGGACGACGCCGACACCCGGCCCGAGACCCCGCTGTCCCGCGACGAGGAGTGGGTCGACGTCGAGCTGGACCTGGGCGACGGCCCGAAGAGGTACCGCCGCGAGACCAACACGATGCCGAACTGGGCCGGTTCGTGCTGGTACGAGCTGCGCTACCTGGACCCGCACAACGAGCAGAAGCTGGTCGACCCCGCGATCGAGCGTTACTGGATGGGCCCGCGTGAGGGGCAGCCGCACGGCGGCGTCGACCTGTACGTGGGCGGCGCCGAGCACGCCGTGCTGCACCTGCTGTACGCCCGTTTCTGGTCCAAGGTGCTGTTCGACCTGGGGCACGTCTCGTCCGCCGAGCCGTTCCACAAGCTGTACAACCAGGGCATGATCCAGGCGTACGTCTACCGGGACAGCCGTGGCTTCCCGGTGCCGGCCACCGAGGTCGAGGAGCGGGACGGCGCGTCCTTCTTCGACGGCGAGCCGGTCAAGCGCGAGCTGGGCAAGATGGGCAAGTCCCTGAAGAACGCCGTCACTCCCGACGAGATCGCCGCGGAGTACGGTGCCGACACGCTGCGCCTGTACGAGATGGCGATGGGCCCCCTGGACGTCTCCCGGCCGTGGGACACCCGCGCGGTCGTCGGCCAGTACCGGCTGCTGCAGCGCCTGTGGCGGAACGTCGTCGACGAGTCGACCGGCGAGGTCACCGTCGTGGACGAGGAGCCGGACGAGGCGACGCTGCGCGCGCTGCACAAGGCCATCGACGGCGTGGGCCAGGACATGGAGGCGATGCGCTTCAACACCGCCATCGCCAAGATCACCGAGCTGAACAACCACCTGACGAAGACGGGCGGCCCCGTTGCGCGATCGGTCGCGGAGCGGCTGGTCCTGCTGGTCGCGCCGCTGGCGCCGCACATCGCCGAGGAGCTGTGGCGCCGGCTGGGGCACACGGATTCCGTGGTGCACCAGGACTTCCCGGTCGCCGACCCGGCGTACGTCGTGGACGAGACCGTGACCTGCGTCGTGCAGATCAAGGGCAAGGTCAAGGCGCGTCTGGAGGTCTCCCCGTCGATCACGGACGCGGAGCTGGAGGCGCTGGCACTGGGTGACGCGTCGGTCACCGCGGCGCTGGGCGGCGCGGGGATCCGGAAGGTGATCGTGCGGGCGCCGAAGCTGGTGAACATCGTCCCCGCATAGCGGCGCATGGGGGTCACCCCCTACGGGCAGGTTGAGGGTTCCGCTGGAACCCTCGGCCTGCCCTTTGCGTTTACGGTGGAGGAACACACCGCACGGGCCGCAGGCCCGCGAGTCCGGAGGGCGCCCCATGGAAGCCGTCATCCTCATCCTGGCGCTGCTCTTCGTCGCCTTCGTGGCGCTCGGGGTGTACGTGAGCGTCAAGGTGATCGGTGCGGCCAAGCGCGGTGTCGACCGGACGATCACCCAGGCCCGTCGCACGGTCGAGGACACGACACTGCGCGCGAAGAGCCTCGGGCAGGCCGGCGTGACCGGCGAGCTGGCCCAGCTGCGACTGCGCCTGCGGACGTCGATGAAGGCCACACAGGACGCGCTGGCCGCGGGCGTGGCCGAGGACACGTCGCTGAAGGAGTCGGTGGGTCTCTTCGAGCGGCTGAGCGTGCACGGGCGTGACCTGGACGACGAGCTGAGGCGGCTGGAGCGGGAGCCCGACCGGAGCCGGATCGTGGAGCGGCTGCCGGAGCTGCGCGAGCGGGTGGAGCGGATCATGCACTCCGCGGAGTCGCTGCGGTGGGCGGCCCGGGACCGCGCGCGGGCCTTCGCGGAGGACGACCTGGAGGCGCTGAGCGCACAGATCGACGTGGAGGCGGGGGCGCTGCGGGACTGGTCCAGGACGGAGCCGGACTGGGCGGCGGAAGCGGCCTCGGGGCCGGCTTCCGCACCGGGGTCCGCCTCGGAGCCCGCGGCGGCGTACCCGGCGCCCGAGCCGGCTCCAGGTACGGCACCGGCAGCAGAGACGTCGTCGTCGCAGGCACCGGCGGCGGGCCCCGACGCCGACGCACCGGGGCCGCAGGCGATCACCGCGCGCGATCCGCGCCGGCCGTCGACGTACTCGTGGCAGAAGTCGGCGCGCCCGGAGACGACGAACTGACGAACCCGCGCGACGGCGGGACGGGGCGGCGGTGGCCGCCCGTGCGCCAGGTAGCGTTGCCCGTGAGCAGCGAAAAAGTCGGCAGCCCGGTTGGCGCGGAGCGGAAACGGAATGCGTGTCGGTGCCGGGCTGCGGGTACGTACGGGGGCGGAGAGCAGGATTCGGAGGCGGTGGACGACCCGCCCCTGGCGGAGGGGTCCGCAGAGCGGAACCCGACCGGGAGCGCGGGGTCGGGCTGCCGTGCGGCGCCCCCTGCGGGTAACCTCCCGCTCATGTCCCGCCATGTCGCGATCGTCACCGATTCCACGGCCTACTTGCCGCCACAGACGATGGAGCGGCATGGCATCACGGCGGTACCGCTGACCGTCGTGCTCGGCGACCAGGCCCTCGAGGAGGGCACCGAGATCTCGGCCCGCTCACTCGCGCTCGCGCTGCAGAAACGACGTCCCGTGACCACGTCCCGGCCGAGCCCCGAGACGTTCGCCGCGACCTACCGGGCGACGGCGGAGGCCGGTGCGGCAGAGATCGTTTCCCTGCATCTGTCCTCCGAGTTCTCCGGGACCTACGACGCGGCGGTGCTGGCGGCGCGCGAGGCCCCCGTTCCGGTGCGGGTCGTGGACACGGGCATGGTCGCGATGGCCCTCGGGTTCTGCGCGCTCGCCGCGGCGGAGGCGGTGGATGGAGGCGGCACGCTGGACGAGGCGGTGGCGGCCGCCGAGAAGCGGGCCGCGCGCACGTCCGCCTACTTCTACGTGGACACCCTCGACTATCTGCGCCGCGGCGGCCGCATCGGCGCGGCGCAGGCCCTGTTCGGCTCGGCGCTCGCGGTGAAGCCACTGCTTCAGCTCGACGGCGGCCGGATCGAGCTGCTGGAGAAGGTCCGCACGGCGTCAAAGGCGATCGCCCGGCTCGAAGAGATCGTCACCGGACGTGCGGGCGCGGGCCGGGTCGACATCGCGGTGCACCATCTCGCCGCGCCCGAGCGGGCGTCCGCCCTGGCGGAGCGGCTCCGCGAGCGGGTGCCCAACCTCGCGGAACTGCATGTCAGTGAGGTCGGCGCGGTGATCGGCGCCCACACGGGGCCCGGGCTCCTCGGGGCCGTGGTCTCACCGCGGTGAGCCGCTCCTGCGGGTGACGGAGTTGTCCACAACGAGGCAGCCGTCCACAGGAATTGATGCTGTTCGGCGGGCATGGGCGGACCTGCCTAACGTCGTGTGGCATGACGTACCGATCACGCTCCGCGACGAGTGGGCCGGGCCGTGCCCCGGCCTCGGACGGCCGTGTCCGTGACAACAGGCGGCTTTTGCGGTCGACACGACAACGCCCGGCAGCCACCTTGCCGATCCCCTCGCCGGACGCGACGCCGTTGCCGTTGCCGTTGCCGTCCCGATCCCGATCCCGCTCCCGCTCCCTGTCCCGGTCGTCGCAGTCGGCATCGGCATCGACATCGGCTCTGCGGCGGCGTGCGGACGCGCTGTTCCATGCGCCGGGCATTGGCGCCACAGCCGACGGGCCGGCGTCGGCGGGCCCGCCTGGTCGAGAGGCACCGGGAGCGCAGGGAGAGCCGGGAGCGCAGGCAGGACCGGCACTACAGGTGGCGCCGCGCGCGCCTGGAGCACCGGGAGAGACGACGGCAGGGTCCCGGTCGCTGCCCCGGCCGTCTGAGCCCGAGCGGGACGGTCCGGGGCGGTCCATGCCCGAGCTGTCCGTGTGCGAGCGCGGACGGCTCGCGCTGCGGGAGCGGCTGCCCCTGTGGGTCCAGCTGAGATGCGGCCTGGAGCCGAGGACCCTGGCGGCGCTGGCGGTCGTGCTGGTGGTCGGCGTCGGGTTTGCCGTGCAGCACTTCTGGGCCGGTCGGCCGGAGCCGGTGCGGGCCCCGGAGCTGGTCCGGGAGGGCCGTCCGGCTCCGACCGCGCCGGTCGGGCCGGAGCCGGAGCCCTCGCCCGGACCGCCGCCCCCGGCCGGGACCGGCGCGCGGATCGTCGTCGACGTGAGCGGCAGGGTGCTGCGGCCGGGAGTGCTCCGACTGCCCGCCGGTTCACGGGTCGCCGACGCCCTGCGTGCGGCGGGCGGCGTCAAGGCCGGTACGGACATCACCGGGCTCAACCGGGCCAGGGTGCTCATGGACGGTGAACAGGTGATCGTGGGTGCCCCTCCGGGGATGGGCACGCCTGCTCCGGGCCCGGCGGGCGGTGCCGCGACCGGACCGGCCGCCGGGCCGATCAGCCTGAACTCCGCGACGGTCGAGCAGCTCGACACCCTGCCGGGCGTCGGCCCGGTGCTCGCCCAGCACATCGTCGACTACCGCACCGAGCACGGCGGTTTCCGTTCCGTGGACGAGCTCCGTGAGGTCAAGGGGATCGGCGAGCGCCGATTCGCGGACCTTCAGACCTTGGTACGGCCATGACGCCCCCGGACGTTCACACCGCGGCCGGGCACCGGCTCGGCGCGTCCGACCCCCGGCAGGAAGGTCCGCTCGACCTCCGTCTGGTCCTCCCCGCACTGGCGGCATGGGGTGCGGCAGCCGTCGCCCTGACCGCACGGCCGCCCTGGCCGGCCACGATGGTGGTGCTGTGCCTCGCCTCGGCCGCGCTGCTCCTTGTGCCTGTGGTGGTGCGTGCCGTACGACGGCGATCTCGGCCCGGCTCGGGGAACCGCGTCGCGACCGCCGCGGTGCTCCTCTGCGCCGCCGCGGGCGCGGCGGCGGGCGGGCTGCGCGGGGCGGATCTGTACCGGGGGCCGGTTCCGGATGCGGCCCGCCAGTACGGCCGACTCATCGTGGAGTTGACGGTCACGGGCGATCCGCGCACGATCCGTCCGCGTGTCCGGGGCAACCACATGGCGGGTGCAGCGGTCGCGCTGGAAGCGAAGGTCACCAGGGTTACCAGGTCCGATGGATCCGCCGTCGCCACCAGGGCACCGGTCCTGGTGATCGCGAGGCCGGGTGCGGCGGCCGGGGAGTGGTTACGGCTGCTGCCCTCGACGCGGCTGGGTCTGTCCGCCAGGTCGGAGCCGCCGCTGGACGGGGACGGCAGGTTCGCCGCCGTTCTGAGGGTGCCGGGCGCCGGGCCGCCCCGTGTCACCGGGCCGCCGACGGAGCTGCAGCGGACGGCAGGGAAGCTGCGTGCCGGGCTGCGCCGGGCGACCGACGGACTCGAACCGGACGCCCGCGCGCTGCTCCCCGGACTGGTCGTCGGCGACACCTCCCGGATCGGGCCCGAGCTGCATGACGCCTTCCAGGCGACGGATCTCACTCATCTGCTGGCTGTTTCGGGCAGCAATCTCACTCTCGTCCTGTTCCTGCTCATCGGTCCTCCCGGCACGGCCCTGCGGGCGGAACGCGGCGGGCTGGCGCCCCGGTTGGGCATCTCACTCCGGACGACGGCGCTGCTCGGCGGTGCGCTCACGATCGCCTTCGTGGTGGTGTGCAGACCCGACCCGAGCGTGCTCAGAGCAGCGGCTTGCGGCCTGATCACCCTGCTCGCCGTCGGGACGGGCCGCCGCAGATCACTGGTTCCGGCCCTCGCCGGGGCGGTGCTGCTGCTCGTGCTGTACGACCCGTGGCTGGCCCGCACCTATGGCTTCCTGCTGTCGGTGCTGGCCACGACCGCCCTGCTGACCATCGCCCCGCGCTGGAGCGAGGCGCTGCGGCGGCGGGGTGTGCCGGGGCGGCCGGCGGAGGCCCTGGCCGCGGCTGCCGCGGCGCAGGTGCTGTGCGCCCCGGTGGTGGCCGTGTTCGCGGCGCGGGTCAGCCTCGTGGCGATCCCCTGCAACCTGTTCGCCGAGCTCGCGGTCGCGCCCGCCACGGTCCTGGGTTTCGCGTCGCTCGCCCTGGCCCCGGTGGCCATGCCCGTGGCCGAGGTGGTGGCCCGGTGCGCGGGCTGGCCGGCCGAGTGGATCGCCGGGGTCGCCCGGGCGGGCGCGGCGCTGCCCGGCGCCGAGGTGGACTGGCCGGGCGGCTGGCGCGGCGGGCTGCTGCTCGCCGCAGTCAGCGCGGCGGCGGTCCTGGCCGTGCGCGTGCTGGCCCGCCGCCCCTGGCCGGCCGCCGCCTGTGCCCTGCTGCTTCTGCTGGCGGTGGTGCGCCCCGCGCCGCTCACCCGGATCGTCACCGGGTGGCCGCCGCCGGGATGGGCGTTCGCGATGTGCGACGTGGGGCAGGGCGACGCCACGGTGCTCGCGGCGGGGGACGGCACGGCGGTGGTCGTGGATGCCGGGCCGGACCCGCTGCTCACCGACCGGTGCCTGCGGGAGCTTGGCGTCACGCGCATTCCGCTCCTGCTGCTGACGCACTTTCATGCCGACCATGTGGCGGGGCTGTCGGGGGCGCTGCGTGGCAGGGCAGTCGGCGCGGTACAGACGACGACGCTCGAAGAGCCGCACGACCAGGCGGCGTTCGTGCGGCGCACGGCGGCCGAGGCCGGGGTGCCGGTCGTCCGCGCGGCGCCGGGGGAGCGGCGCCGCGTGGGGCGGCTGGACTGGCGTGTGCTGTGGCCGGCGCCCGGGCCGGGGCCTCCGCCGGAAGGGCCGAACGACGCCAGCGTGGTGCTGCTCGTGCGGGCCGCGGAGGGCCCCTCGCTGCTCCTCCTGGGAGATGTCGAACCGCCCGCCCAGCAGGGGCTGATACGGGCCCACCCGGCGCTGCCGCCGGTGGACGTCCTCAAGGTCGCCCACCACGGCTCGGCGTTCCAGCACCCCGGCCTGCTGGCGGCCATTCGGCCCCGGCTGGCCCTGATCTCCTGCGGACACGACAACCCGTACGGCCATCCTTCGCCCCGTACCGTCGGCGCGCTGCGGGCCCATGGGGCGGCCGTGCTCCGCACGGACAGGCACGGAGCGATCGCGGTGACGGGGGCGGGCGAGGAGCTGCGCGCCGTGGCGCGGGGCGCTGCCGCGTCCGGGCAGTGACCACCGCACATGAGCAGTGGCCGGCCTGCTCGTTCTCCTGTCGGCCGCTTCACCACGAAAGGAGCGATCCTGATGAACACCCACGCAGCAGGGGACCGCGTCGCAACGCCAGGCGCGGGCCGGAGGCCGCGCTGGGGGCGGCGGGCGGAGATCCCTCCGCCGAGCGGCCCAGGACCAGTGGCGCATGGCGTATCCGTGCGTCTGCGGCAAGACTGCGTTCATGGACACCCCACCGCAGTCGCCGCCGCCGGAGATCGTCGACGCCTACCTCCGCCGCATCGGAGCCAGTCGCCCCGAGCGGGCGGACGCCGAGGCGCTGCGCGATCTGCAACTGCGGCACCTGCTCTCCGTACCGTTCGAGAATCTCTCGATCCATCTGGGCGAGAACCTGGTCCTGGAGGACAAGCCGCTCCTCGACAAGGTCGTGGAAGCCCGTCGCGGCGGTTTCTGCTACGAACTCAACGGCGCCTTCGCGGCGTTGCTGCGCGGCCTCGGCTTCGGCGTCACCCTGCTCCAGGGCCGGGTGTTCGGGAAGGACGGGCGGCTCGGCATCCCGTACGACCACCTCACCCTGCGCGTGGAGACCGTGGACGGCACGGGTCCCTGGCTGGCCGACGTGGGGTTCGGCGACCACAGTCGCCACCCGCTCCTGCTGGAGGAGCGGGGCGAGCAGCGCGATCCGGCGGGTACGTTCCGGATCGCCGAGGCGCCCGAGGGGGATCTCGACGTACTGCGGGACGGCAAGCCGCAGTTCCGGGTGGACCGGCGTCCGCGTGTGCTGGCGGACTTCGAGGCGGGTGCCTGGTACCACCGCTCCTCGCCCGCCTCCCACTTCACGCAGTCCCTCGTCTGCTCCCGGCTCACCGAGGACGGCAGGATCACCCTGTCCGGCCGGAAGCTGGTGGCGACGGTGCACGGCGAGCGGAAGGAGCGGCAGCTCGGGGACGACACGGAGGTACTGGCCGCCTACCGGGACCATTTCGGTGTGGTGCTGGACCGGGTCCCCCAGGTGCGTCGGGCGGGCAGCGGGGCACCGGCACAATAGGCCGGTGGACGATGTGAGACATGTGCTGGTGCTGCCCGACCGCGACGCCGCGGAGGAGGTGGCCGGGGCGGTGGGGGAGCGTTTCGGGGTGCCCGAGGAGCCCCAGCTGTTCCGGGACGCGCTGGCCGGCGAGGACGACGCCGAGGACGCCCAGTGGCTGGTCATCGTGGAGGACCCGGAGGGCCGGCTCGACGCGGCCGAGCTGGACGAGTTCGTGGCGGACTGGGACGGCTGGCGCGAGGCGCCGTAGCGAACAGGGTGCGCCGGGGGCCGGGCACCGTCCGGGGCCACCGGCGGACCGCGGAGTGTCGGTGCCCCGTGCGATGCTGGACCGCGATGGCCACCAGGAAGAACACGAACGACGATGCCCTCGCCCCCCTCACGCTCGCCGTGGGCCAGGAGGACTTGCTGCTGGACCGTGCCGTCCGGCAGGTCGTCGCTGCCGCCAGGGCCGCCGATGCCGACACGGATGTCCGCGACCTCGCCCCGGAGCAGCTCCAGCCCGGCACGCTCGCCGAGCTGACGAGCCCCTCGCTCTTCGCGGAGCGCAAGGTCGTCGTCGTGCGGAACGCGCAGGATCTGTCCGCCGACACGATCAAGGACGTCAAGGCGTATCTCGACGCGCCGGTCGAGGAGATCACCCTGGTGCTGCTCCACGCGGGCGGTGCCAAGGGCAAGGGCCTGCTGGACGCGGCCCGCAAGGCCGGCGCACGTGAGGTCGCGTGCCCCAGGACGACGAAGCCGGCGGAGCGGCTGACATTCGTGCGGTCCGAGTTCCGCGCGCTGGGCCGGTCCGCGACGCCCGAGGCGTGCCAGGCACTCGTGGACTCCATCGGCAGCGACCTGCGGGAGCTGGCGAGCGCGGTGTCGCAGCTCGTGGCGGATGTCGAGGGGACGATCGACGAGGCCGTCGTCGGCCGGTACTACACAGGGCGGGCGGAGGCGTCCAGTTTCACGGTCGCCGACCGGGCGGTGGAGGGCCGTGCCGCGGAGGCGCTGGAGGCGCTGCGCTGGTCCCTGTCTACCGGCGTCGCTCCGGTGCTGATCACCAGCGCCCTGGCGCAGGGCGTGCGGGCGATCGGCAAGCTCTCGTCGGCGCGAGGCGGCCGGCCGGCCGACCTTGCGCGCGAGCTCGGGATGCCGCCGTGGAAGATCGACCGGGTCCGGCAGCAGATGCGAGGCTGGACGCCGGACGGGGTGGCGATCGCCCTTCGGGCGGTGGCCGAGGCGGATGCGGGCGTCAAGGGGGGCGGCGACGACGCCGAGTACGCACTGGAGAAAGCGGTGGTGACGGTGGCGAGGGCGGCGCGGCTGCGCCGTTAGGCGGTGGCTCCGGCCGCCTGCCTGCGCCAGGGGCCACGATCCGGAGTCGGGAGCCTGCACGGCCCCGCACACCCCACGCACCCTGCACACGCCCCTCGGCCCCTGCCCCGGCCCCGGCCCCGCACACCCCACGCACCCTGCACGGCCCCCGCCCCGCACTCCGACCGCACCCCGTCGCCCGCACAAGGCGCACACGTCGAAGGCCCCGGCGTCGCCCTGGGGAAGGGCGAGGCCGGGGCCTTCGACGTAAGACGGTGGACTCGCACCCGCGTGGCGAACGCAGGCCGCGTGCGAGTCCGGGGGTGCCGGTCAGGGACGGATGAGAGGGCCCGTCTGGTCCGTTCCGGCGATCAAGTCGTCCGGCGTGTCACCCCGTGGGGTTCTGCCGGGGTCCGGGGGTCACCCCCCGGGCTTACAGGGAGTGCTCAGCCCTGGAGGGAGGCAACCTTGGCCGCCAGCGCCGACTTCTTGTTGGCGGCGGCGTTCTTGTGGATGACACCCTTCGAGACTGCCTTGTCGAGCTTGCGGGAGGCCTCGCGAGCGGCCACGGTGGCCTTCTCGAGGTCACCCGCGGCGGCAGCCTCACGGGCCTTGCGGATCGCGGTCTTGAGCGACGACTTGACGGCCTTGTTGCGCAGGCGCGCCTTCTCGTTCGTCTTGTTCCGCTTGATCTGGGACTTGATGTTCGCCACGAAAGAGCCTTTTCAGGTTCGATGATCTTCAGAGGTGCGACTCGCGGCCGAGAGGGCGTACGAGACACAGCTGCCCAGGCTAGCAGTCGCCGTCGGACCGGCCCAAACCGAGCACCGGGCGGCAGCCATGGGACGATGGAGACTGCGTATCGATCCGACATCGTCCGACATCGACCCGAGACACGAGCGCCCGGCGCTCAAGAATCAGGACCCTGCGTGCCCGCGACCCCTACCCATGTGCCCGAGCCGAGCCGTACCGCCCCGGCTCTGATCCGCAACTTCTGCATCATCGCGCACATCGACCACGGCAAGTCCACGCTTGCCGACCGGATGCTTCAGCTCACCGGTGTGGTCGAGCAGCGGCAGATGCGCGCTCAGTACCTCGACCGTATGGACATCGAGCGTGAGCGCGGTATCACGATCAAGTCCCAGGCGGTACGTCTGCCCTGGGCGCCCACCACGGGCGAGGGCCAGGGCAAGACCCACATCCTCAACATGATCGACACTCCGGGCCACGTCGACTTCACGTACGAGGTGTCCCGCTCCCTCGCCGCCTGCGAGGGCACGGTCCTGCTGGTGGACGCCGCCCAGGGCATCGAGGCGCAGACCCTTGCCAACCTCTACCTGGCGATGGAGAACGACCTCACCATCGTCCCGGTCCTCAACAAGATCGATCTGCCGGCCGCGCAGCCCGAGAAGTTCTCCGAGGAGCTCGCGAACCTCATCGGCTGCGACCCGTCGGACGTGCTGAAGGTCTCCGCCAAGACGGGCCTGGGTGTCGAGGCTCTGCTGGACCGTGTGGTCGAGGACGTTCCCGCCCCGGTCGGCGTCCAGGACGCCCCCGCCCGCGCGATGATCTTCGACTCCGTCTACGACTCCTACCGCGGCGTCGTCACGTACGTACGCGTCATCGACGGTCAGCTCAACAAGCGCGAGCGCATCCGGATGATGTCCACCGGCGCCACGCACGAGCTGCTGGAGATCGGCACCAACTCCCCGGAGATGCTCGCGGCCGACGGCCTCGCCGTCGGTGAGGTCGGCTACCTCATCACCGGCGTGAAGGACGTCCGCCAGTCCAAGGTCGGTGACACCATCACGACCCTGCACAAGGGCGCCACCGAGGCGCTCGGCGGCTACAAGGACCCCAGGCCGATGGTGTTCTCCGGTCTCTATCCGCTGGACGGCTCGGACTACCCCGAGCTGCGCGACGCCCTCGACAAGCTGCAGCTCAACGACGCCGCGCTCGTCTACGAGCCGGAGACCTCCGCGGCCCTCGGCTTCGGCTTCCGGGTCGGCTTCCTCGGCCTGCTCCACCTCGACGTGATCCGCGAGCGGCTGGAGCGCGAGTTCGGCCTCGACCTGATCGCGACCGCGCCCAACGTGGTCTACCGGGTCGTCATGGAGGACGGCAGCGAGCACACCGTCACCAACCCGAGCGAGTTCCCCGAGGGCAAGATCGATGAGGTGTACGAGCCGGTGGTCCGGGCGACGATCCTCGCTCCCAGCGAGTTCATCGGCTCGATCATGGAGCTCTGCCAGAACCGCCGGGGCACGCTGCTCGGCATGGACTACCTCTCCGAGGACCGGGTCGAGATCCGCTACACCCTGCCGCTCGCCGAGATCGTCTTCGACTTCTTCGACCAGCTGAAGTCCAAGACCCGCGGTTACGCGTCCCTGGACTACGAGCCCACCGGCGAGCAGGTCTCCAGCCTGGTCAAGGTCGACATCCTGCTGCACGGCGACAAGGTGGACGCGTTCTCCGCCATCACGCACAAGGACGCGGCGTACGCGTACGGCGTGCGGCTCGTCGCCAAGCTCAGGGAGCTGATCCCGCGGCAGGCCTTCGAGGTGCCCATCCAGGCGGCCGTCGGCTCCCGGGTCATCGCCCGCGAGACGATCCGCGCCATCCGCAAGGACGTCCTCGCCAAGTGCTACGGCGGTGACATCTCCCGTAAGCGGAAGCTGCTGGAGAAGCAGAAGGAGGGCAAGAAGCGGATGAAGATGGTCGGTTCTGTGGAGGTTCCGCAGGAGGCCTTCATCGCGGTGCTCTCCAGCGACGACTCCGCCGGCAGCAAGGCGAAGAAGTAGGAAGCAGGAGTACGGGCGAAGACGGGAAGCGGAACGACGGGAAAGCTTCGCAGAAGTGGCGAAGCGGAAGCGGCGCGGTAGCCCAGAAGCACCAAGCGCCCCATTTGCCTGATCCATCCCGGGAGCCCCTGCGCTGCGGCGCGGGGGCTCCTTCGTTATCAAGCGGCAGCCCGCAGCCTCTTACGTGGCGGAGCACGGCGCTCTACCCTGATCTCGCTCGAGGGTTACTCGTGAGTTAAACAACTGTGACCAGTCGTGCAATCAGAGTCAGTCGTGCAGTCAAAGCCAGTCGTGCAGCAACGCCGCAGCAGGCCCGGAGGATGTCGTGACCGACACACAGACCCAGATCGAGAACCGACCGCCCTCCGTGGCGACCCTCTTCGTCCAGCGCGTGGCGGCGACTCCCGATGCGGAGGCGTACCGCTACCCGGTCCCCTCCGCCACCGGTCAGGGGCCCGATGAGTGGAAGTCGCTGAGCTGGGGCGAGGCCGCCGAGCGCGTGTACGCCATTGCGGCCGGATTGATCGACCTGGGCGTGCAGCCCGAGGAGCGGGTGGCGCTCGCCTCCTCCACCCGGGTGGAGTGGATCCTCGCCGACCTCGGCATCCTCTGCGCGGGAGCGGCCACGACGACCGTCTACCCCCAGACCAACGCCGAGGAGTCGGCGTACATCCTCTCCGACTCGGAGAGCCGTGTGCTCGTCGCCGAGGACGCGGCCCAGCTGGCCAAGGCCCGCGAGAAGCGCACCGAGCTGCCGCACCTCCAGCACGTCGTCGTGATCGACCCCGCCGCCGCCGAGCCGGCCGAGGGCGACCCCGAGGGCTGGGTGGTCTCCCTCGCCGACCTCGAGGCGCGCGGCGCGGACCACCTCACCAGGCATCCGAGCGCGGTCAAGGAGCGGGTCGAGGCGATCACCTCCGAGCAGCTCGCCACCCTCATCTACACCTCGGGCACCACGGGCCGCCCCAAGGGCGTCCGCCTGCCGCACGACAACTGGTCGTACATGGCCAAGGCGATCGCCGCGACCGGCCTCGTCACCCAGGACGACGTCCAGTACCTGTGGCTGCCGCTCGCCCACGTCTTCGGCAAGGTGCTGACCTCCGGCCAGATCGAGGTCGGCCATGTCACCGCCGTCGACGGCCGCGTCGACAAGATCATCGAGAATCTGCCGGTCGTCCAGCCGACCTACATGGCTGCCGTGCCCCGCATCTTCGAGAAGGTCTACAACGGCGTGGCCGCCAAGGCCCGCGCAGGCGGCGCCGCCAAGTACAAGATCTTCCAGTGGGCCGCCGGGGTCGCGCGCGCGTACGCCAAGGAGTCGCAGGACAACTTCCGCCGCACCGGCACGGCTTCGGCCTCCTTCGGTCTCACCGCCAAGCACAAGATCGCCGACGCGCTCGTCTACTCCAAGCTCCGCGAGGCCTTCGGCGGCCGGCTGCGCGCCGCCGTCTCCGGCTCCGCGGCCCTCTCGCCCGAGATCGGCTTCTTCTTCGCCGGCGCAGGCATCCACATCCTGGAGGGCTACGGCCTGACGGAATCCAGCGCCGCCTCCTTCGTCAATCCGGGCGAGGCCTACCGCACCGGCACCGTCGGCAAGCCCGTGCCCGGCTGTGAGGTCCGTATCGCGGACGACGGCGAGATCCTGCTGCGCGGCCCCGGCATCATGCAGGGCTACCACGGGCTGCCGGAGAAGACCGCGGAAGTCCTGGAGTCCGACGGCTGGTTCCACACCGGTGACATCGGCGAGCTGTCGGCCGACGGCTATCTGAAGATCACCGACCGCAAGAAGGACCTCATCAAGACCTCCGGCGGCAAGTACATCGCCCCGGCCGAGGTCGAGGGCCAGTTCAAGGCCGTCTGCCCGTTCGTCTCCAACATCCTGGTCCACGGCGCGGACCGGAACTTCTGCACCGCCCTCATCGCCCTGGACGAGCCGGCCATCCTCGGCTGGGCCAAGGAGAACGGCCTCGACGGCAAGCCCTACGCCGAGGTCGTCGCGGCCCCGCAGACCGAACAGCTCATCGAGGGCTACGTGAAGCGCCTCAACGAGGGCCTGCAGCGCTGGCAGACCATCAAGAAGTTCCGCCTGCTGCCGCGTGACCTCGACATCGAGCACGGCGAGCTGACGCCCAGTCTGAAGCTGAAGCGGCCGGTCGTGGAGCGCGAGTACAAGGACCTCATCGAGTCGATGTACGAGGGCTCGCGAGAGGCGTAGCCACGCGCGAGGCACGGAACCGCGGAAGCACAGAAACGCGGAACGCGGAAGCGCAAAACGCGGAACGCGGAAGTACAGAAACGCGGAAGGCGCAGCAACGCGTGGGCCGGGGCGGCGCAGGGGTGTGGTCCTCTGCCCGGCCCGGCCCGCAGCCGACCCCCGTACGGCCCCTGGGAGCCCCGCGCGGGGGTTTCTTCGTCGTGGCACGGTGCGACACCGGCTCGCCCCGTGCCGATGTCGCCGTGCGGCCCCGCAGCCCGCAGTCCGCGGTCGCTGCCGTCCGCGATTGCTGCCGTCCGCGGTGGCGAGGCGCGGTGGCGTGCGGCGTGGATCCAAGCACTCTCCCCGTGCGCGCACCAGCGCGTTTCGGGCCGCCTCGGCGGCCCGCGTACCACCTCCGGGGTAGGGCCGTGACCTCCGAGTTCGATGACTCGCCGCTTACGGGCGGCCTCTTTCTGTCACTCTGTCCGTGTCATCAGTCGCCCGTGGGGCGACGCCAGAGCCGGACAGGAGCCGCAGCGTGGGGTCTGTTCCGATGCAGCAGGAGACCACTCACCGGTCGGTGCACCTCATCTCGCCGCGCGGCGACGCGCGGGCCGCGGCGCACACCAGCCTGCCCGGCAATCCGCTGGCCGCCTCCGCCGCGCGGCGGTTCGTGCGGGCGGCGCTCGCCGACTGGACGCGGCTCGGGATGGTGGCCACGCGAGGTGCGGACCGGCTGGCCGACGACGCCGTGCTCGTCGTGAGCGAGCTCGTGACCAACGCAGTCGTCCACGCGGGGACCACCGTGGAGGTGGCCGTACGGCTCGACGTGGCGAGCGACGACGATCCCGCCTCGCTGGTCGTCGAGGTGTCGGACCACCATCCGGCGCGGGCCGTACGGAGCGACGCTCCGGACCCGGGAGCCGCGTCCGGGGAGCCGGAGTACGGGCGGGGGCTCCAGCTCGTCGCCGCGCTGGCCGCGTCCTGGGGGATCACCTACCGGCCGGGGCTGAAGGCGGTGTGGGCGCGCATGGCGCTCGACGGGCGCGGGGCCGCGGGAATGGCACAGCGCGGGCTGCGGGCCGCCGAGATCCTCGCCCCGGCGCCGCGCAGGGCCGTGCGGGACGACCGGGACTGGACGGGCCGCGGGGCGCTGTCGTTTCTCGCCGAGGCGTCCGACCTGCTCGCCGGGCAGCTCGACGAGGACATGGTCGCGGCGCTGGCCGGCCAGCTGCTGGTGCCGCGGCTCGCCGACTGGTGCGCGGTGTGGCTGGACGGCGAGACGGGGCCCGTGCCCAGGCTGGCCAAGGTCTGGCACGCGGACGAGTCCGCCACCGAGAGCCTGCACGCGGTCCTGGCCAAGGAGCCGCCCCGGCCGGCGGACGACGCACGCGGCGCAGCCGTGACCGTCCCCGTGGCATGGCCGCCCGAGGCCGCCCCGGCCCGGGAACGGACCGCCGTCGCGGTCCGGCTGACCGCCGGCGCCTCGCCCGTGGGCACCCTGCTGCTCGGCCGCGAAGGTTCGCCGGACGGCCGCGCAGGCGTCCCCGGCGAAGCGACCGCGCTGATCGAGGACTTCGCCCGCCGCGTCGGCCTCGCGATCGGCGCCGCCCGCGCGTACACCCGGCAGGCCACCATCAGCCGGGTGCTCCAGCGCGGGCTGCTGCCCGCCCAGGTCGCGCAGATCCCCGGCGTCGACAGCTCCCTCGTGTACGAGCCGAGCGACGAGGGCCTCGCAGGCGGCGACTTCTACGACATCTTCCCGGCGGGCAACGGCGGCCGCTGGTGCTTCATGCTCGGCGACGTCCAGGGCAGCGGCCCGGAGGCCGCCGTCGTCACCGGCCTCGCCCGCCCCTGGCTGCGCCTGCTCGCCCGCGAGGGCTACCAGGTCGGCCAGGTCCTCGACCGGCTCAACGGGCTGCTCCTCGACGACGCCATGGAGGCCGCCGAGGCGGCGGCACTCATGGTCGCGGGCCCCGCGACCGCGAGCGCCCACCACGGCACGCACGACGGCCCTCAGTCGCGCTTCCTGTCCCTCCTGTACGGGGAGCTCACCCCGCTCCCCGACGGCGTCGGCGTCCGCTGCACCCTCGCCTGCGCCGGCCACCCGCTCCCGCTGCTGTTGCGCCCGGACGGCACGGTCCGCCCGGCCGCCGCGTCGCAGCTGCTCCTCGGAGTCGTCGAGGACGCCGCGTACGAGAGCCAGACCTTCGACCTCGAGCCGGGCGACACGTTGCTCTGCGTCACGGACGGGGTCACCGAGCGGCGCTCCGGGCAGCGCATGTTCGACGACGGCGACGGGCTGGCGCGGGCGCTGACGGAATGCGTGGGGCTCACGGCCCAGGGTGTCGCCGACCGGATAAGGCAGGCCGTGCACACCTTCGCGGACGCCCCGCCGGACGACGATCTCGCGCTGCTGGTGCTGCAGGCGCGCTGAACGCCTGCCGGCCGTGAGCGCCGGCTGCCCGCTGAACGCCGGGATGTCCGGCGAACGCAGCTGTCCGGCACGCTCCGCACGTAGCGGACAATGGGGCGTATGCCCTCCGTACTGCCTGATGGCGAGCCCATGCCCCTCGACGGGGCGCTGCCCGCGCACGCCCTCACGGGCGCCGGCGACCGGCCCCTCGGCTTCTATCTGCACGTTCCGTACTGCGCCACCCGCTGCGGCTACTGCGACTTCAACACCTACACGGCGACCGAGCTGCGCGGCAGCGGCGGCGTGCTGGCGTCCCGCGACAACTACGCGGACACGCTGATCGAGGAGATCCGGCTCGCCCGCAAGGTCCTCGGCGACGATCCCCGCCCGGTGCGGACGCTCTTCGTGGGCGGCGGTACACCCACCCTCCTCGCCGCCGCCGATCTCGTACGGATGCTCGGGGCGGTGCGTGACGAGTTCGGTCTCGCGGACGACGCCGAGATCTCGACGGAGGCGAACCCCGAGTCCGTGGACCCCGCGTATCTGGCGGAGCTGCGCGCCGGGGGCTTCAACCGGGTGTCCTTCGGGATGCAGAGCGCCCGGCAGCACGTACTGAAGGTGCTCGACCGCACGCACACTCCGGGGCGGCCCGAGGCGTGCGTCGCGGAGGCGCGGGCGGCGGGCTTCGAGCACGTCAACCTGGACCTCATCTACGGCACGCCGGGCGAGAGCGACGACGACTGGCGGGCGTCGCTGGACGCGGCGATCGGGGCGGGGCCCGACCACGTGAGCGCGTACGCGCTGATCGTGGAGGAGGGCACGCAACTGGCGCGGCGGATCCGGCGCGGCGAGGTGCCGATGACGGACGACGACGTGCACGCGGACCGGTATCTGATCGCCGACGAGGTGCTGTCCGGGGCGGGCTTCGACTGGTACGAGGTGTCGAACTGGGCCACCTCGGCGGCGGGGCGCTGTCTGCACAACGAGCTGTACTGGCGCGGGGCCGACTGGTGGGGCGCCGGGCCGGGCGCGCACAGCCATGTGGGCGGGGTGCGGTGGTGGAACGTGAAGCATCCCGGCGCGTATGCGGCAGCGCTGGGGGAGGGGCGCTCGCCCGGGGCCGGGCGGGAGGTCCTGGCGGAGGAGGACCGGCGCGTGGAGCGGGTGCTGCTGGAGCTGCGGCTGCGGGAGGGGTGTCCGCTGTCGCTCCTCAAGCCGGAGGGGCTCGCGGCGTCGCGCCGCGCGCTGGCGGACGGGCTGCTGGAGGCCGGGCCGTACGACGACGGGCGCGCCGTCCTCACCCTGCGCGGGCGGCTCCTGGCGGACGCGGTGGTCCGGGACCTGGTCGACTGAGCGGCCACGCGGCCGGACGGACCGGGCCTCCGGGCCCGGGGGCACGTCGACGGCACCCGCTGCCGTTGCGCCCCAGCGGAGCGACTGCCCACAACGGTTACCCGGTCACGAAGTCGATCAGCTCTTCCACCCTCCCCAGCAGCGCCGGTTCCAGGTCCTTGTAGCTGGTGACCCGCGACAGGATGTGCTGCCAGGCCGCCCCCGTGTTGTCCGGCCAGCCCAGGGCGCGGCAGATGCCCGTCTTCCAGTCCTGGCCGTGCGGGACGGAGGGCCAGGCCGGGATGCCCAGCGAGGAGGGCTTCACCGCCTCCCACACGTCGATGTACGGGTGGCCGACCACCAGGACGTGCGGGTCCGTGACCGACGCGGCGATACGGGACTCCTTCGAGCCCGGGACCAGATGGTCCACCAGCACGCCCAGGCGGGCGTCGGCCGACGGGGAGAAGTCCGCGACGATCGACGGCAGGTCGTCGATGCCCTCCAGGTACTCGACGACCACGCCTTCGATGCGCAGGTCGTCGCCCCACACCTTCTCGACCAGCTCCGCGTCGTGACGGCCCTCCACGTAGATGCGGCCCGCGCGGGCCACCCGGGCGCGGGCGCCGGGCACCGCGACCGAGCCGGAGGCGGTACGGGTGGGCCGTGCGGGAGCGCCGGATGCGGGCCGGACGAGAGTGACGACCTTGTCCTCCAGCAGGAAGCCGCGCGGCTCCAGCGGGAACACCCGGTGCTTGCCGAAGCGGTCCTCCAGCGTCACCGTCCCCGCCTCGCAGCGGATCACCGCGCCGCAGAACCCGGTGGTGACCTCCTCGACGACCAGGTCCGGCTCGGCAGGAACCTCCGGAACGGGGGCGGACCGCTTCCACGGCGGGGTCAGGTCCGGGTTGTAGCTGCGCATTGGGCAGACGCTACGACACCGTGAACCGCCGGGCCAGCTCGTCCCGTTGGGCGCGTACGAATGCGGCGTCCACCACCGCCCCGTGCCCCGGTACGTACACCGCGTCCTCCCCGCCCAGCGAGAGCAGCCGGTCCAGGGCCGCCGGCCAGCGGGAGGGGATCGCGTCCGGGCCCGCCTGGGGGTCTCCGGACTCCTCCACGAGGTCGCCGCAGAAGACGACCTCCGGTTCGGTCGCCGTGCCCGGTACCAGCAGGGCCAGGTCGTGGCCCGAGTGGCCCGGGCCGACGTTCGCGAGCAGGACCTGCCGGCCGCCGAGGTCCAGCGTCCACTCGCCGGAGACGACATGCTGCGGCGGCACCAGCACATCCGTGGCCTGCGCCGCGTCGGCCGGCGCCACCCCGTGGCGGATGGCGTCGTCGCGCAGCACGTCCCGGTCCCGGACGAGCAGGTCGTCGACGCCCACCGCGCCGTACACGTGCGCCGCCGAGAACGCCGCCGTGCCGAGGACATGATCGAAGTGCGGGTGGCTGAGCGCGATATGGGTCACACGACGGCCGCTGAGGAGGGTCTGGACCTGGGCCCGGAGTTCGACGCCCTCGCGGAGCGTCGAGCCGGTGTCGTACAGGAGGACCGAGTCGTTCCCGACCACAACTCCGGCCGTCGCGTCCCAGATCGGCAGGCGGCGCCGGCCGACGCCGTCGGCGAGCCGTTCCCAGCCGAAGTCTTCCCAAGCGACGTCCATACGGCGACGCTATCCCGGGCGACCAGCGGCGTCCCTTCGACAGGGTGCCCGGCCGCCCTTGCTCGGGGCGTACCCACCGGCCGTACACTGGCCCGGGGAAGGCTGGCACTCCGAAGCAGTGAGTGCCAAGCGACCAGGCCGAGCAGCAAGGCCGAACGGCAAGGCAAGACCGACCAACCCGCCGATGATCAGCTGGAGGTGCGCGCGATGCTCAGCGAACGCAGACTCGAGGTCCTGCGCGCCATCGTCCAGGACTATGTCGGCACCGAGGAGCCCGTCGGCTCCAAGGCCCTCACCGAGCGCCACAAGCTCGGTGTGTCGCCCGCCACCGTGCGCAACGACATGGCGGTGCTGGAGGAGGAAGGGTTCATCGCCCAGCCCCACACCAGCGCCGGACGGATCCCGACGGACAAGGGCTACCGGCTCTTCGTCGACAAGCTGGCCGGCGTCAAGCCGCTGTCCACGCCCGAGCGGCGGGCGATCCAGAACTTCCTCGACGGAGCCGTCGACCTCGACGACGTGGTGGCCCGTACGGTACGGCTGCTCGCGCAGCTGACCCGCCAGGTCGCGGTCGTCCAGTACCCGTCGCTGACCCGCTCGACCGTGCGGCACGTGGAGCTGCTGTCACTTGCTCCGGCACGCCTGATGCTCGTGCTGATCACGGACACGGGGCGGGTCGAGCAACGGCATGTGGACTGCCCGGCTCCGTTCGGCGAGACCTCGCTGGCGGATCTGCGGGCCCGGCTGAACAGCCGGGTGGTGGGCCGCCGGTTCACGGACGTGCCGCAGCTGGTGCAGGACCTCCCCGAGTCGTTCGAACTCGACGACCGGGGTACCGTCTCCGTCGTGCTCTCGACTCTTCTCGAAACCCTCGTGGAGGAGACCGAGGAGCGGCTGATGATCGGCGGCACCGCCAATCTGACGCGCTTCGCACACGACTTCCCGCTCACGATCCGGCCCGTACTGGAGGCGCTGGAGGAGCAGGTGGTGCTGCTGAAACTGCTCGGCAATGCCAAGGACTCGGGCATGACCGTACGGATCGGGCACGAGAACGCCCATGAGGGCCTCACCTCCACGTCCGTCGTCGCGGTCGGCTACGGTTCGGGCGACGAGGCAGTCGCCAAACTCGGCGTGGTCGGACCGACCCGCATGGACTACCCCGGAACGATGGGAGCGGTACGCGCAGTGGCACGTTACGTCGGACAGATCCTGGCGGAGTCGTAGTGGCCACGGACTATTACGCCGTACTCGGTGTGCGTCGCGACGCCTCGCAGGACGAGATCAAGAAGGCTTTCCGGCGGCTGGCTCGGGAGCTCCACCCGGATGTGAATCCGGACCCGAAGACGCAGGAGCGCTTCAAGGAGATCAACGCCGCCTACGAGGTGTTGTCCGACCCGCAGAAGAAGCAGGTCTACGACCTCGGCGGCGACCCGCTGTCCGCGTCCGGCGGCGCCGGCGCGGGTGCCGGAGGCTTCGGCGCGGGCGGCTTCGGGAACTTCTCGGACATCATGGACGCCTTCTTCGGCACGGCGTCCCAGCGAGGGCCCAGGTCGCGGACGCGGCGCGGGCAGGACGCGATGATCCGGCTGGAGATCGACCTCAACGAGGCGGCCTTCGGCACGACGAAGGACATCCAGGTCGACACCGCTGTCGTGTGTACGACCTGCTCGGGCGAGGGCGCGGCGCCGGGGACCTCGGCGCAGACATGTGACATGTGCCGGGGCCGCGGTGAGGTCTCGCAGGTCACCCGGTCCTTCCTGGGCCAGGTCATGACGTCCCGTCCCTGCCCGCAGTGCCAGGGCTTCGGGACCGTCGTCCCGACGCCGTGCCCGGAATGTGCGGGCGACGGCCGGGTGCGTTCGCGTCGTACGCTGACCGTGAAGATCCCCGCCGGTGTCGACAACGGCACCCGCATCCAGCTCGCCGGCGAGGGCGAGGTCGGGCCCGGTGGCGGCCCTGCCGGTGATCTGTACGTCGAGATCCACGAGGTGCCGCATCAGGTCTTCCAGCGGCGCGGCGACGATCTGCACTGCACGGTGACGATTCCGATGACCGCGGGCGCGCTCGGCACGAAGGTGCCGCTGGAGACGCTGGACGGGATGGAGGAGGTCGACATCCGCCCCGGGACCCAGTCCGGGCAGTCGATCCCGCTGCACGGGCGCGGCATCACGCACCTGCGGGGCGGGGGCCGTGGTGACCTCATCGTCCACGTCGAGGTGCAGACGCCGTCGAAGCTGGATCCGGAGCAGGAGCGGTTGCTGCGGGAGCTGGCGAAGCTGCGGGGCGAGGAGCGGCCGCTGGGGCAGTTCCAGCCGGGGCAGCAGGGGTTGTTCAGCCGCCTCAAGGACGCGTTCAACGGCAGGTGAGGGGGCGCCCCCTCACCTGGCTCCCCCTGCGGGGGCGTGGTGGGCGGGGTGGGGGCGTCCGCGTCTCAGCCTCCGTACACGTGGGGCGCGA
>NZ_JBSFDW010000053.1:0-46272 GCF_053594115.1 Streptomyces sp. NPDC001970
GAGCAGAAGCCGTCCGTGACGGCATCCTGCCCGCTACACTCCCACCGCTCGACGCTTCCCCAGGTCAAGCCACGAAGTACTGCTGGAGTACTAGTTGACCGCACGCCGGCGCCCTGCCCAGTACGTGGCGCGCAGTGCGGCTTTGTCGTGCTTCCCCAGGGCCGTCACGGGAATCGCGTCCACGAAGTCGATGCTCTTGGGGGTGCACAGCGGGCCTTTGCGCTCCCGCACCCATGCCATGAGCTCCAGATCCTGAACTCCGTCGGCGACCACGACCGCCTTGACCGCCTCGCCCCACTTCTCGTCCGGAACGCCGATGACGCACACGTCCCGGACGGCCGGGTGCGCGAAGAGCGCCGTTTCGACGTCCTTCGGATACACGTTGTACCCGCCTGAGATGATCATGTCCTTCTTGCGGTCCACGATGTGCAGGAAGCCGCGATGGTCGGCACGGGCCACATCACCGGTGTAGAGCCAGCCGTCACGCAGCGCCTTCGCGGTCTCCTCCGGCTTGTTCCAGTAGCCGAGCATGACGTGCGGACCTCGGACGGCGATCTCGCCCAACTCGCCCTCGGGCACGTCTTCGCCGTCGTCGTCCACGAGGCGGACGTCGGCGATGGCGACCGGCCGTCCGCAACTGCCGAGCACGGCCGCGTCGCCGCTCGCGACGGCCTCGGCGTGGTCCTCCTTGCGCAGTACGGTCACCTGGTTGGGGGCTTCGGTCTGGCCGTAGACCTGCGTCAGGACCGGGCCGAAGCGTTCCATGGCCTCCACGAGCCGTTCCCGCCCCATGGGAGCGGCGCCGTAGATGATCGTGCGCAGCGTGCTGGTGTCCGACGCGGCCGCAGCCATGTGGTCCATGAGCACGTACAGCATCGTGGGGACCATGAACGTCGCCGTGACGCCTTCCCGTTCGATGCTCCTGAGCAGCGTCTCGGGGCTGAAGCCGCCGAGGATGACGTTCGTTCCGCCGCGCATCAGCACCGGCAGAACGAACATGCCGCTCGCATGCGTCAGCGGGGCGACGTGGGCGAAGACCTCGGGGCCCTCGATGCTCATCTCCAGCAGTTCGGACAGCACTGCGCTGAGGTACGTGCGGTGCGAGTGCGCCACTCCCTTGGGCCTGCCGGTCGTGCCGCCCGTGTAGTAGATGGCCATGAGGTCGTCCGGGCCCGGACCGGGCGTGTGAGCGGGACCGTCGTCCTCGTCCGCGACGAGGGCGGTGAAGTCGAGGCCGCCTTCCGGCACGGCATGGGGGTCCATGCTGATGACGTGCCCGACGGAGCCGCGACTGCGGATCTTCTCGGCGGCCTCCGCGTGCACGGCGTCGTGGCACAGGACGCGCGCGCCGGCGTTCTCGACGGCGTAGGCGTGGTCATCGGCACCCTGCCTGGTGTTGAGCGGTACGACCACGAGCCCGGCCCACAAGGCGCCGTACTGGACGGCGAGAAGCTCCGGCCGGTCCTTCATGAGGATCGCGACCCGGTCCCCCTTGTGCAGCCCGAGCCGCAGGAACGCCCGCCCGGCCCGGCGGACTTCCGACAGCAGCTCCGCGTACGTCATGCGCCGCTCGTCCTGCACGACCGCCACGCGGTCCGGGTAGAACCGGCAGGCCTGCTCGAGCAGAGCGCCGACGCTGCTGCCGAGCAGCGACTCGGCCTTCCGGGAAACCTGAACGATCACGTCAGTCGGCCTTTCGGAAGACGGTGACGACGGCGGCGCCGCCGAGTCCGATGTTGTGCTGGAGTCCGATCCTGGCCTCCTGGACCTGGCGCTTGCCGGCCTCTCCGCGCAACTGCCAGGTGAGCTCCGAGGCCTGCGCGAGGCCCGTGGCGCCCAGCGGGTGCCCCTTCGAGATCAGCCCTCCGGACGGGTTGACGACCGGGCCGTCTCCCCCGAAGGCCGTGGCCTCACGCTCCACGAGTTCGTGGCCCTTGCCTTCCTCGGCCAGGCCGAGTGCCTCGTAGGTGAGCAGTTCGTTGACGCTGAAGCAGTCGTGCAACTCGATGACGTCCACCTCGTCGATGGCTGTCCGCGCCTCCTCGAGTGCGCGTTGCGCCGCGGTGCGGCTCAGGTCGTAGCCGACCGTACGGATCGCCGAGCGCGCCTCGAAGGTCGACGGGGTGTCGGTGACGAGCGACTGCCCGGTGATCTCGACTGCGCGGTCCCACAGGTCGTGCTCCTCGACGAACTCCTCGCTCGCGACGACCACGGCCGCGGATCCGTCCGACGTCGGTGAGCACTGGAGCTTGGTCAGCGGAGCGTAGATCTCCTTGGCGGACCGGATCTCCTCGAGCGAATACTGCTGCCGGAACTGCGCGTAGGGGTTGTCGGCCGAGTGCTTGTGGTTCTTCCACGCGATCCATGCGAAGTGCTCGGGGCGCGAGCCGTAGCGCTCGATGTGCTCCCGGCCGGCCATGCCGAACAGCTGAGGCGCGAGAGGAACGTCCTGCCAGGGGCGGAGCTCGCTCACTGCCTCGACGTGCCGCCCGACCGGGCTCGTGCGGTCCGTGTACTTCAGACCGAGGGAGCCTCGTTCCATCTTCTCGAATCCGAGAGCGAGGGCGCACCGGGCAAGCCCGCCTCTGACGGCCTGGCGCGCGAGGTACAACGCGCTGGACCCGGTCGCGCAGTTGTTGTTCACGTTGACGACCGGGATCCCGGTGAGTCCGAGCTCGTACACCGCGCGCTGGCCGGCGGTCGAGTCGCCGTAGCAGTAGCCGACGTACGCCTGTTCCACGGCGTCGTAGCCGATGGAGGCGTCGGCCAGAGCCGCGACTCCTGCTTCCCGGGCCCAGTCGGGGTAGTCGCCCGCCTTGGTCCCGGGCTTCTCGAACCTCGTCATCCCGGCACCGATCACATACGTCCGCATCATCCTGACATCAGCCCTCTCATCGAGATCGCCACAGAAGACCGGCCAGTTGTCCTGCACGGTGGATCAGCCACCACCTGGGCCGCTCGCCGCGATCGGCTCGTTTGCGCACACGTCGACGCGCAACGTCGGACCGTTTTAACGCATCAGATGGTTGCGTTACAAGGGTCCCACTCCGGTTGCTCCATCAAACGCACCGAACTGTTGCATCAAGGCGGGCGGGTTGTTACGGTCCAGCGCACACCGATGGATGCGCAGCGTCGGAGGGTTCTCTCGGGTCGTTCGGCGACCTGCGGGAGTCGACTTCGACGCTCATACCGTTGCCGGCGTGCGGCACGTCGCGCGTCATCAGCGCAGGCAGCCATCCGCCGGCCCGCGCGTGGCGGACCAGGCGGGAGGACGGGGCGTTCTGGCGTCCGCGAAGCTCGTCGTCCGCGCCGTCGGCGCAACTCCCACTGTTCCAACCAACCACTGAATCAAGCCCGATGGAGCTGGTCATATGAGTTCGGACATCGACGTGTCGCCACCCACGGGCGCGGAGCCCGGGGCCTTCTTCTACTGGCCGGAGAACGGATTCTGGTCATTTCAGCTGCTGCGGCTCTTCTCGCAGGCCGGCACCGGCGGGGCCGATCTGACAGAGGTGCACCTGGCGGTGCGGGGCCTGGTGCCCGGAGACGTGGACGCCTGGTACGAGGCGTTCGCCGGTCTCGCGGCGCAGGTCGAGCAGGCGGGCGACAAGGCCGCAGCCTCAGGAGAATCCATCACCGCACGAGACGCCTACAAGCGGGCGGCGAACTACCACCGAGCCAGCGGCTTCTTCCTCCGTCCCGGCGACCAGGAGTATCTCGACGCGGTCGAAGCCCGCCGGCGCTCCTTCCACAAGGCGATACCGCTGGACGACATGCTCATCTCCAGCGTCGACATCCCGTACGAGAACGGCGCCCTTCCCGGGTACCTCATCTCGACCCGGACCGGACCGGACAACGCCCCGAGGCCCACGGTCATCGTTTCCGGGGGCGCGGACTCCGTCTGCGAGGAGCTGTACTTCGCGATCGGCAGAGGGCTCGCCGAGCGCGGGTACCAGGTCCTCACCTTCGACGGGCCCGGACAGGGCGAGGCACTCAAGCGGGGATTCGTGTCGCGCGCCGACTGGGAGGTTCCCACCGCGGCGGTCATCGACTTCCTCGAAACCGTCCCCGGCGTCGACGCGGGCCGTATCGGATTCGTGGGCCAGAGCCTCGGCGGGCTCTACGCCGTGCGCGTGGCCGCACACGAGAGGCGCCTGCGGTCGGTGGTGGCATGGGGCGCGCAGTGGGACATCCATGCCATGTTCGCCGACTGGGCGCGGGCAGGAGGCCCGCTCGTCGAGCACCTCGCGCGCTGGATCCCGCAGATGATGGGAGCGCCCGATCTCGAACACGCGGTGGAGAAGCTGAGGCCGTACACCGCAGAGGAGGACGCGCCCCTGATCGCCTGCCCGTTCTTGGTGATCCATGGCGAGGCCGACACGCTGGTCCCGGTCCGCACCGCACGGCGCCTCTTCGACGCCGTTCCCCGCCAGGACAAGGAACTGAAGATCTTCAACCATGGCGAGCCCGGCAGCGAACACTGCCAGGTCGACTCGGTGCACGCCGCGGCGCGGACGATCGGCTCCTGGCTCGACCGTACGCTCCGCTGACCAACGCCCGCTTCATACACGCGGGTACGGATCGTTCCACGACAGCAGAAGCACGTGTGCGAGCCGGCAGAAAGTCCCGTGATGCTCAGTCCCCGCCCGTGCGGGCGCAGAAGCCCGCACGTGGCAGCGCGACCGGATGACTCCGCAACGCGCCCGACTCGTACTCCGCCCCCTGCGGCGACTCGGGGCGGCGCGCCGATTTCCCCGACAGCGCACGAACGGATCCCGGGAACCGGCGGCCGCTCGCCTTGTCGCGCGCCGGACGCGGACCCACCAACTCACCCCATGAGACGTGTCTTTCCCAGATCCCTTGGAAAAGGCTCCACCACGCCCCGGAGGCGACATGAGCGATATGTCCATCGGCAAAGTCACCGCGGACACCGGCCCGCACTACGAGCCCTTCGGCTGGCACCACTGGCCCGAGTTTCCGTGGATGAGCTATCAGCTGCGGCGCGCACTGGGAGAGACGCAACCCGGCGGCGGCGCCGTGAGCGAGGTCTTCCAGGCCGCGTCCCGGATGGTCCCCGGCGACACCGAAAGCTGGTTCACCGAGTGGCGCCGCATCGCCGATCGCAGCCGTGAACGAGCCGAGGCCGCCGAGCAGGCCGGTCACGTCATGACCGCGCGGGACGCCTGGCTGCGGGCCTGCAACTACTACCGCTCGGCGGAGTTCTGGCTGGCGGCGGACGACCCGCGCCGGCTCGAGACCTACACATGGTGCGAGCAGTCGTTCGCCGGCGCCATACGCCACTTCGCCGTGCCCGGCGAGCGTGTCGAAGTGCCGTACGAGAACGGCGCATTCCTCCCGGGCTACTTCCTCCGCGCGCCGGGCACCGCGGACGGCCCGCAGCCCGTACTCATCGCGTTCGGAGGCCTGGACTCCATCAAGGAAGAGCTCTACCTCATGGTCGGCCGCGGGGTACTCGAGCGCGGCATATCCTGCCTGCTCGTCGACGGGCCCGGCCAGGGCGCGACGCTGCGCCGCCAGGGCCTCGTCACCCGCCTGGACTACGAAGTGCCGGTCGGTGCGTGCGTGGACTACCTGCTGGGCCGCGACGACGTCGACCCCGGCCGTATCGCCGTCACCGGCTCGAGCCTCGGCGGCTACTACGCCGCCCGCGCCGGCTCGAAGGAGCCCCGCCTGGCCGCGGCCATTTCGCACGGCGCGGTCTTTGACGTCCACGAGCTGGGGTCGGCGATGTGGGCGCAGAACGACCACTCCGAGGACTTCGGCATGGCGGGCCACATCAAGTGGGTGTTCGGTGCGCCTTCCATGGCTGCGGCCATCGAGCGGACGAAGGACTTCAAGCTCGACGGCGTACTGGAGGAGATGCAGTGCCCGTACCTGATCGTGCACGGCGGCTACGACGTGCTCGGCGTGGAGCAGGCCAGGAAGACCGCGCACTACGCCGAGAGCAAGGGCGTCGATGTGACCTTCCACCTCGTTCAGCAGGAGCAGACCGGTGCCGAGCACTGCCAGCACGACAACCCGACGCTCGGCATGGAGCTGATCGGCGACTGGCTGGTCGATGTGTTCGGCCTGTCGCGGCGCGGTCCCCTTTCCCGGTGACGGGCACCCGCCGCCGCGGTGCTCATGAACCCGGTTGTCCTGGCGACGGCACTCGCGGCGGCGCTGATCAGTGAGTGATCTTGATGTGAGGGCCTTCTCCGGCCTGGCGCGGACAGCACGTCCGCGTCGGCACCGGGGAAGGCCCTCATTGCCACATCCGCCACGCGACGGCCGAGCTTCGTCGCCTCACCTGGCCTCGCCCCGTGGCAGGCGGGGCTGGAGACCGGGTCCGGGCACTGGAGGCGATCACTTCCCGTGTGAGGCCGCCCACACCCTCAACCTTTCTCGCCCGCTTCTCCAGCGGTTCTCGCCCCGATCCCCCGCGGACGGCTCCACCTCGAGCACGTAAACGCACCTAGGAGTTGCAGTAAGACCCGGCAGACTGATAGCGTTCTAAACGCAACAAGTCGTTGCGTCTACGTGCATCCCGGAGGATGAGGTCAGCATGATCTACCACCAGATCCGCATCGCCATGAAGCCGGACGCCCCCAAGGACCAGGTCGACCACGCCCTCGATCTGCTGCGCCGGCTCGGCCGCGAACTCGACGTCGTCGAGCAGTGGGCCGTCGGCCGCGACTTCGGCGGCGAGTTCGAATACGGCGCCATGTACGCGCTCAAGGACATCGACGCCTACCGCACCTACATGTACGCCCCGCTCCACCGCAAGATCGACGAAGTCGGACTGCCCCTGGTGAAGAACATGGTCTCCCTGGACCTCACCGACGACCAGGACCCCACCATCGGCGACAAGATCGCAAAGGTCCACACCGACCGCTACGCCGACCACCCCGAAATCGCCGACCTCGTCGACAACCTCGGCTCCTACGAAGGCAGCGGAGCCCCGGACAGCGGAGCGGCATCCGCATAACCGAAACGCATGCGAGCAAAGGGTTGGCGTGTGCGGACGAGGGCCTTGCCTCCCGCAGCGCCCATCGCTCCGCCGGCGCCAACCCGCCGTGTGTCCACGCGAGACCGCCTCCGACGTTCCGGACTCCCGCGCGACGCATGAGAGAAGTCCCCCCTCGACAACGAGGCTCACACGTCCCAAGGGAAGATCCGTGATCACAACGTCTCGGCGCCCATCCCCCGGCGCAACATTCCTCGTCCTGGCGGCAGGGACCCTGTCCTTCGCCATGCTCCAGTCGCTCATCGCCCCAGTGCTGTCGACGATCCAGGCCGAACTGAACACCTCGCAGAGCACAGCAACCTGGGTGATGACCGCCAACCTGCTGTCGGCCGCGATCTTCACCCCGATTCTGGGCCGCGTCGGCGACGCGGTCGGCAAGAAGCGCACGCTCGTCGCGGTTCTCCTGACGCTGGCCGTCGGCAGCCTGCTCGCCGCCCTCGCACCCAACATCGGCATCCTCATCGTCGCCCGTGTCGTCCAGGGCGCAGCCGGTGCCGTCTTCCCGCTCGCATACGGAATCATCCGCGACGAATTCCCGGCCGAGCGCATCGCCTCGGCGGTGGGGACGATGTCAGCGGTCATCGCCGCAGGCGGCGGTCTGGGCATCGTCCTCGCCGGCCCGATCGTCGACTCCCTGGGCTACACCTGGCTGTTCTGGACCCCCATGGCAGTCGTCACGCTTGCGGCTGCTGCGGCGCAGCTGTTCATTCCCGAGTCGCCCGTCCGGCAGCCCGGCCGGATCAACTGGCCTGCGGCCGGTCTGCTGTCCGCCGGGCTCGTCAGCCTCCTCCTCGTGGTCAGCAAGGGCAGTGCCTGGGGCTGGAGTTCCGCCCGAGTGGCCGGCCTTGCGGTCGCCGCCGTCATTCTGCTCTCCCTGTGGATCGTCGCGGAGCTCCGCTCGGTGAACCCACTGGTGGACATGCGCATGATGCGGCTGCCGGCCGTCTGGCGAACCAACCTCGTCGCGCTGCTCTTCGGCGCAGGCTGGTTTGCGATCTTCGTGTTCCTGCCGCAGTTCCTCCAGACGCCGACCAGCGCGGGATACGGCTTCGGCGCCGGCATCACCGGTGCA
Organism: Streptomyces sp. NPDC001970; assembly: GCF_053594115.1. Classification (NCBI taxonomy): domain Bacteria; kingdom Bacillati; phylum Actinomycetota; class Actinomycetes; order Kitasatosporales; family Streptomycetaceae; genus Streptomyces; species Streptomyces sp. NPDC001970. The sequence continues at coordinate 8,100 of NZ_JBSFDW010000053.1, forward strand.
GGCCTACTCATGCTCCCCATGGTCATCACCATGTCCGTCGCGGGCGTCGTCAGCGGGCGCATCCAGCACAGGGTCGGCCCGAGGGCGCAGCTTGCCACCGCAACGACCCTCAGCGTCCTCACAGCTTCCTCGCTCGCCTTCGCCCACGCCGAGCGCTGGCAGATCGCGGTTGCCACGGCAGTGTTCGGCATGGCGTCCGGCCTGGCGTTCTCCTCCATGACCAACCTGATCGTGAGCAGCGTCCCCGCGCAGCAGACCGGCGTCGCAAGCGGTATGAACGCCAACTTCCGCACCATCGGCGGAGCGATCGGCGCGGCCGTGATGGGCAGCGTCGTCACCAGCGATCTCCAGCCGACGGGACTCCCCCAGGAAGCCGGCTACACCGCCGGGTTCCTGCTGCTCACCGCCACCTCCATCGCCGCCCTCGGCGCGGCGCTGATCGTGCCCACCGTCGGGCACACCGCACGCGCCGGCTCTCCGGTCGCCGCAGCCATCCCCCGGACCGCGCCGGTCGCCCGCAGTGAGATGAGCAGAGCGCGATGAACCACGTCCGGTTCGACGGGGAACTCCCCGCAGGCTGGGGCAACCGTTCGGCCGGCCCAGCACCGAGGCGAGTGAGTCCCATGCCCCGCATCCTGCTCGTCGAGGACTACCGCGCCGTCCGGGAAGGCGTCCAGCTCGCACTGCGCCGCCAGGGACACGACGTGGCTGCCGCCGGGGCCGGGGAGGACGGTCTGACGCAGCCGCGGCGTGCTGCGGCCGGTACGCGCGCTGCGACACGCCACCCGGAGCATGGCCGAGGGCCATCTGGACACCCGGCTCACCGTCAACGGATCCGACGAACTCGCAGACCTTTCACACACCTTCAACGAGACCGCCGAGGCCCTGGAGAGCTCCGTGGCCGAGCTGCGCCGCATGGAGGTGCGCGCCCGCCGTTTCGCCTCCGATGTCTCCCATGAACTGCGCACACCCCTGGCAGCCATGTCGGTGGTCACCGGCATCCTCGACAAGGAGGCGGCCCACCTCGATGCGGATACCGCCACCGCCGTCCGGCTCATCAGCGAGGAGACCACGAAGCTGGCCCGCCTGGTGGACGACCTGATGGAGGTGTCCCGCTTCGACGCGGGCGCGGCCGGCCTGCACCTGGACGAGATCGACCTCACCGAATCCATCCGGCGCACGCTCGCATCCCGCGCCTGGCTCGAGACCGTCGACACCCAACTGCCCCCTCCCGGCACGCTCCGCGGCCGCGTCGACCCGCGCCGCCTCGACGTGGTCGTCGCGAACCTGGTCGCCAACGCCCACCGCCACGGCGAACCTCCCGTAGGGCTGCGCCTGTACGCGCAGGAACACGCCAACGCGGGACGGCAGGCGGTCATCGAGGTGCTGGACAGCGGGCCGGGGATCGCCCCGCACGTCCTGCCTCACGTCTTCGAGCGCTTCTACAAAGCGGACACCGCCCGGACCCGGACCGAGGGCAGCGGCCTCGGGCTTGCCATCACCGCCGAGAACGTGCACCTGCACGGTGGCACCATCCGCGCGGCGAACCGTCCGCACGGCGGCGCCGTCTTCACTGTCCGCGTCCCACTGGAACACGACGAGCAGTGCCCCGAACCACCGGAGGGGAGCCGACCATGAGACACGCCCGCCGCATCGTCCGGCACGCGCTGCTGTTCTCGGCAGCGTTCCTGCTCTCTGCGTGCGCCATCCCCTCGACCGGTGTGGTGGAGGCCGGAGATCCCGCAACCGGCATCCGGCCCATCCTGCTGCTCCACTTCGTCAAGGACGGCAAGCTGATCGCCGTCCCGCGCGCGACCACTGAGCCGGTCGGCGTCGAGCAGGCCGTGGCGATGGTGGTCAGGGGACCGAACACGCCGGAACGGCTCAGCGGCCTCACCACGGAACTACCACCGCTGACAACCGGCTGGACAGTCCGAATACGGGGCGACGAGGTGTCGGTCGAGCTGCCCCCGGACACCGGGCCGCTGAGCCGGACCGCTCTCGACCAGCTGCTCTGTGTCTCTGTCGAAGCGCACCGCATCGACGCGCCGGATGCCGAGACGACGAACGTGACCGTGACGGGCTCCCGCCATGGGCGCGTCGAACGATCCAGCAAGGTCTGCTCCGCAGCAGCCATCGTCGTCCCTTCCCCGTCGGGAGCCCCCGCGCCTGCGTCAGGGGCGACGCGCAAGGGATCGGAGGAGATCGGGCGGCGCGCGGCCGGAGCCGGGAAGTGACGTGGTGCGCCGGCGGCCGCGCGCGATGGCTGAGCCGCGTGCCACACCAACCCGGCCACGGTGTGTCACGGTCCGTGCCTCAGCCGAGGGCCGGGCCCGTGATGTACGTTCCGTTCTTGTCGTACGGCCAGGCGTTGGACAGGCAGCCGTCCAGTCCCTTGATCTGCTGCATCATCACCGGCGCGAGTCGGCCCGGGCCGGGGCAGCCCATGTGTGTGCGGATGCCGATCTCATGCCCGATCTCATGGTTGATGATCAGATGCCGGTACTCCGCCGGCGTCCCGTCGAACTTCGGCGAGCCCAGCATCCAGCGGCGCAGATTCACCACGACACCTTCGAGCGTCTCGCAGTTCAGCTCGCCGCCGGTGTCGAGGCCCTGGGCCCCACAGAGCCGGTCGGTCGTGGCGGGGGTGGCGATCTTGATGACGAAGTCGGCGTCGGAGGACACCAACTGGAAGGAACCGCGGCCGTGCGCGGCCCAGCTGCGCTTGTGGGCGAGAATCGTCTGGATCTCCACAGCCGCTTCCTCGGCGGACATGTCGATGCCGTCCTCGACCTGTACGCGATAGCGGCGCAGCGGTCCCGAACCGACCGCGTCGCCGGAGGCCCGCGCCGTGGTGAAGGTGCCCGAACCGGAAGCAGGGACCTCGGGCGGCCTCGTCGGCTCGGCCGAAGCCGACGGACGGCGCTGCACAGGGCTCGATCGATCGGCGCGGGCCGCGGTCGCCTTCGGGGTCACCGGCGGCCGGACGGGATCGGCTGCCGTCACCGGCTCCGCGCCGCCGTCCCAACGTACAAGGGCAACGCCGCCGAGAATCGATCCCGCGAGGACCGCGCCGAGCGCCGCCCCGATCAGCACGCCGCGGCGACGTACCCCACGGCGATTCCTTCCGCGCTTTCCGCGTGTGGTGCCACGCCTACCCACAACAGGCTCCCCGCCATCCACCGGTGTCGGCGAGGAAGAGGAGCCCCGCGTGGCGCAGCCCTCTGGCGAGGTTCCTCTTCTGCTTGTGCTGCGTCCAGTGACGTGCGCGAGGCCGCTGCGAGGGCGGGATCCAGGTACTGAAGGCGTCGCATCGTGCGCGGTCATGGTCGTCGATGCTGCGTCCGCGATGTGATGGGACCTGGCCCGGACGATAACGAAACGGCAACCCCGGCCCGGCGGCAATCCTGCGGCAGGCCCGCAGGGAACCGGCGGGGCCCGCCCACAGCCCGAGGAGCGCCCAGGGTCGTGTGGCACCGCGAGGCCACCACGCACACCAGCTCGGTCGACCGGCCGGTCACGTTGCGGGGCACCGCCGCCGAGAGGACGCCTTCTCCCAGCAGCGGTCGTGGACGTGGACGTAGCTCTGGGCCTTGAACCGCGGACAGCTCCTGCGCACGGCGCCTTCCACTGCGGTGGGCGGTGGAAGGCGCGCCGTGCCGCTTTCCGCGCCCGACACCGCCGCACACGTTCAGCCTGGGCGACTGAACGTGTGCGGTCGGCCGACAGGGTACAGCAGTCACCGGCCTGGGCGACGCTGCGGCTTGGCGCAGTCACGGAGCGTGTGGGGCGGCGAGGTCCGGAATCTCCGATCCGAAATAAATGCACCATTTCGTTGCACTAAGTGGGTGCGGCCGGTAGCGTTAAACACAACAAAAAGTTGCCTCTATGCTCCCGAGCAGAGGCCGGCACGATCTACCGCCTCCCCCACCGCAGGCCCCCGCCCGCGCCGCCCGCCCGCCCAGCACGAGATGAGCCGAGAACGATGAGCCCCTCCCTATGCGAAGCGCCCCGCATCCGGCCAGGCTGCAGCCAGGCCGGCCGGCGACCGGCAGCGATGCGTGACGCCAGGAGCACCCTCACCGCTCAGACCACGACCGCCCGATCCGGCACCACAACGCCGAGCCACGTGGCCTGCTGGCTACTGGAGTCGAAAGCCCAAGCCGCCGGCCGCGCCCGCCGCACCACCCGGCGAACACTGGCCCAATGGGGCCTCGGAGACCTCACCGACTCGATGGAACTGCTGGTCAGCGAGATGGTCACCAATGCCGTGCGGTACACGCAGGGGCCGGTGACCCTGCGCCTGCTGCGCACCCCCGACACACTGCGTTGCGAAGTCGGCGACAGCTCCCCGCAGCTGCCGCACCACGGACACGCACAGGACACCGATGAGAGCGGGCGCGGGGTACTGCTGGTGGACCAGCTGGCCAGGCAGTGGGGCGCCACGCCACACACGGCCGGGAAGACCGTCTGGTTCGACATGGATCTGCCGAACCGGAACTCCTGAGCGGCGAAGTTTGCCCCGCGACCTGTCCCGGCTCGACGATGGCCGGCTTTCGGTCTGCGAACACCGGGCGATGCGACTCCGCTTGACGACACCCTCGCCGTCCGAACGGCCGGCTACGGCGGCTGCACCAACCTGACAACCACACGGTCGCTCCTCCGAACCCGCATCCCGGGCGGCCCGATCAACGAGTACAGGTTCGCGGCCCGACCAGCCGCGACGAGTTTTTGAACGGCACGCCATCCCGGGCGCCTCCGCGTCGGCCAGGTGGTCGCCGGCGAAGCCGGTCTGCGGAGCCGTGGCGGCGTCGGCACGGGCCGGGCGCACCGCATCAGCCGGTACATCGACACATCGACGTGCGCGTGCACGCGGTCATCGGAGGCAACAGGCCGCCCCTGCTGCTGGTGCACGGCCGGCCCCAGACCTGGTACGCCTGGCGCCTGCTGATGCCGGCGCCGGCCCGGGACTTCACGGTCATCGCGGTCGACCAGCGCGGCATCGGGCTGTCCGACAAGCCCCAGGGCGGGTACGACACCATCACCCTCGCCGACGACCTGCTCGCGCTGATGGACGCGCTCGGCCACCAGCGGTTCGCCATGGTCGGCAACGACATCGGAATGCCGATCGACTACGCCCTGGCCGCGGATCACCCGGAGCGCCTCGACCGCCTGGTCGTCGCCGAGGCCTTCCTCCCGGGCATAAGGTCCCTCACCGCCCCTGTTTGCCCCCGCGCAGCTCAACGACAGGCTGTGGCACATCCCCTTCAACCCGGCTCGCCAAACTGAACGAACAGCTCGTCAGGGGACGGGGAGACATCCTTTTCGGCTACGAGTTCGACATCAACGCCGTGAAGAAGGTGCCCGACTACGCCGTCAGGCACTACATCCGCACCTTTGCCTCCCACCATGACGCCCTGAGCGGCAGCTTCGGTATCTACCGAGCGTTCGACACCACCGTCGCGCAGAACCAGCAACGTAAGACCCGCTGCTGACCATGCCCGTTCTGGCGATCGGCGGAGCGGCAAGCGGCGGTGAGGGGGTCGGGAAGGCGATGAAGCTTGCCGCGGACGACGTGCAGAGCCTGGTCATTCCCAACTGCGGCCACTCGCTCGCCGAGGAGGCTCCCGAGGAGATGCTGGCGGCGCTGACCGCGTTCCTGGCCCCGTACCGCGAGCGAGAGCGAGGTACACGACCCCACGCTGCCGCATCGCACCGTAGACGACCCGTTCGAACCTGCGCACCACCTCGCCCGACAGGACCGGGACGGCTCACCTTCGAGCCCCCGGCCTCGCCGGGCCGCCCGCCACGAACGCCTCGAGCGCCATCTGACTTGCATATTTAAATTTAGGGTCTACCGTGGATGGCACGACCGAATAGGACCGGCAGCCGTACATCCGCGCCCGGTCGCAGGCCACCGAAACGATCGACCGGTCGCCGTCGACATCCACGCACCGGCCCTTGTACGGCGAAATTCGAACAACCCTTGGAGATTCACCATGTCTGAAGTACTTCCGCCGCACTCTCGACGAGCTTTCCTTTCCACGTCTGCCGCTGCGACGGCCGCGGCGGTCGCGGGATCCTTCAGCCTGTTCCCCGCCCAGTCGGCCGCAGCGGCCGAAAGGGGAGCACGCCTCCATCCGGCAGCGGGCGGAAGTATCCGTCCCTTCCGTGTCCATTTCCCGGAGAGGGATCTGGTCGATCTCCGCCGGCGCATCGTGTCCACACGCTGGCCCGAGCACGAGACCGTGACGGATCACTCGCAGGGCGTGCCGCTCGAGACGATGCGGGAGCTCGCGCGCTACTGGGCGTCGGAGTACGACTGGCGCAAGGTCGAGGCGAAACTGAACGCCCTGCCGAATTTCATCACCGAGATCGACGGGCTGGACATCCACTTCATCCACGTCCGCTCCAAGCACAAGAACGCTCTGCCGCTCATCGTCACGCACGGATGGCCAGGCTCGGTCATCGAGCAACTGAAGATCATCGAACCGCTCACCAACCCCACGGCCCACGGCGGCAAGGCATCCGACGCCTTCCACCTGGTGATCCCGTCAATGCCCGGCTACGGATTCTCGAGCAAGCCGACCACGACCGGCTGGGGCCCCGACCATATCGCCGGTGCCTGGATAGAGCTGATGAAGCGCCTCGGCTACACCAAGTACGTGGCGCAGGGCGGCGACTGGGGTGCGCTCATCGTGGATCGCATGGGGGTGCAGGAACCCGCGGGACTGCTCGGCATCCACACCAACCTGCCCGGCGTGGTTCCGCCCGACATCGCCAAGGCGCTCGCGACTGGCAGCCCGGTCCCCCCCGGCCTCTCGGACGAAGAAAGGCACGCGTACGAGCAGCTGCAATTCACCTACAAGCACATCGCCTACGCCCGCATCATGGGGACGCGCCCGCAGACGCTGACCGGGCTGACGGATTCGCCCGTCGGTCTGGCGGCCTTCCTGCTCGATCACGATGGGCGCAGCCTGGAACTGATCTCCCGGGTCTTCGCCGGACACCGTGAAGGCCTGACCCGGGACGACGTCCTGGACAACATCACGCTCTTCTGGCTGACGAACACGGCGGTTTCTGCCGCTCGTCTCTACTGGGAGAACAAATACACCCTCATCCCCAATGGCGTCTCCATCCCGGTTGCCGTGAGCGCCTTCCCCGACGAGAACTTCCAAGCCCCGAAGAGCTGGGCACAGAAGGCCTACCCCAACCTCATCCACTACAACAAGCTCGACAAGGGCGGGCACTTCGCGGCCTGGGAACAGCCGAAACTCTTTACAGAAGAGCTTCGCGCAGGTTTCCGGCCCCTTCGCTAGCCACCCGTGCGGGCGGGGGCAGGCACATGCCCTCGCCCGCACCAGCCCAACCCCCCACACGACGGAGCGATTCAACGCTCCCGACACGAAAGGCAGCAACCACCATGTTCGGCAAAATCGGAGCACCCGAAATCCTGCTCATCCTCGTCGCCGTCATCCTGCTCTTCGGCGCCAAGCGCCTGCCCGACATGGCGCGCTCGCTCGGACAGTCCATGCGCATCCTCAAGAGCGAGACCAAGGCCATGCGCACCCGCGAGGACGAGACCACCGCCCAAGGCCCCTCCCCCGCGCAGCCCGACTTTGCGGGCCGGGTCGACTCCGCAGGCCAGATCGCTCCCGCGCGCGACCTCGATACCGCGTCCGGGCTGCAGGAGACCACGGCCAGGGCCCACGTTCAGGACGCCGGCGCGCGCTGACGCCCAACGGCGCCGACGAGACAAGGAACGGAGGTCTGCTCGTGCTCACAGCCATATCCCAGGCCCCTGAGGCCGCACCCCGGGCCCCGCAGGGGCACATGTCCCTTGTGGGCCACCTCCGCGAACTGCGGAGCCGCTTGGTGAAGGCGATCGGCGCGGTCATCGTGACGACCGTTGTCGCGGGGCTGTTCTACATGCGGCTGATCGACTTCGTCATCGCGCCCCTGCCGGGCTGCACCACCCTGGCGGAGGGCACGGCGGGCTCCGGGCGATGCGGTGTCATCGCCACCAACGGTCTCCTCTCGCCCGTCACCCTCGCCCTGAAGGTGTCGCTGACCGCCGGCCTCATCGGCGCCAGCCCCGTCTGGCTCTACCAACTGTGGAGGTTCCTGGCCCCCGGCCTGCACCGCGGCGAGAAGAAGTACACCCTCGCCTTCCTCGCCGCAGGAATCCCGCTCTTCCTGGCCGGAGCCGCCTTCGCCTATGCCGTCCTGCCCACGACGGCACGGGTGCTCATCTCCTTCACCCCGGACCAGGCCACGAACATCCTGCCCGTCGACGACTTCCTCGACCTCGCCACCCGCATGGTCGTGGTCTTCGGACTGTCCTTCGAACTCCCCCTGCTCCTCGTCATGCTCAACCTCGCCGGCGTCCTCACAGCCCGGCGGATGACCGGCTGGTGGCGGCACATGATCCTCGGCATCACCGCGTTCGCCGCCATCGCCACACCCAGCAGCGACCCGCTGAGCATGCTCGCCCTCGCCGGACCCATCACCGCGCTGTACCTGGCTGCCTGCGCCGTCTCCTGGGCCAACGACCGCCGCCGCGCCCGCAAGAACACGGCAGGCACAGGCCTCGGCCCCGACGAGCCCTCGCCGCTGCCCGCCCTCCACGAGTCGCACCACCGTCGCTGAGCCGGCCCCGCACATGACTCGCACTGCCCAGGAGGCCACACATGTTCTTCGACATAGGTCCGCTCGAGATACTCACCCTCTTCGTGATCGCGATCGTCGTCCTCGGCCCGGACAAACTCCCCAAGGCGATCTCCGAGACGTCCGCCCTCATCCGCAAGATCAGATCCCTCTCCGACAGCGCCCACGCCGACATCCGCCAAGAACTCGGCCCCGAATTCGCCGATCTCCAACTCCACGACCTCCACCCGCGAACACTCGCCGAAAAGGCACTCTCCAGGGCCGAGCACGAGACGGGCCTGCGCGAAGTCACACAAACCCTCAACCTCAACGAACCAGCCAACCGCGACGACGGGGAACCCCCCGAACGCAGCCTCGCCCATGGCACGCACGCACTGAGCAAACAGCCACGCGCCTGATCCGGGTTCTACGCGATCCGGCAGGGCTGTTGGCCCCTTGCTCCGCCAACGGCCCGCATGGGGGCGGCCCAGCCGGGGATCTTGGCCCCTCGTCGCGCTGGCCTCCGTGACGAGCCACGGCCCGGGCATGCAGCGGCCTCGGCCGCAAGGAAACAGCCGCGGTCGGCGCTGACGCCGATCGGCGCGCGCATCGCCCCGTTCCGCCCTCGGGTCCACCTCCCGCTGGGGCACACCTCCAGCCTGTTACCCCCCGGGCCGCCGACGGGCGGCAGGCGTGGCCACGGCCCTGGGGACGACAGCACCACGACGGCCGGTGAACGGCTCCCACGCGCGCGGCCAGCCCTCCGGCGCACCTCACCCCGCAGGACACAGAAAGGATGACCGATGGACAGTTCTACACCAACGGCAATCGCCGCGGCCCAGACCGCCTTCCCGACCGTCGGCACGGCGATCGCCCTGCTGGATGCGCAGGGAACAGTAGTCGGATGGACGCAGGCCGCCCAGCGGCTCGTCGGCTACTCGGCCGCGGACGTGGTGGGTTACTCCGGTGCCGCCTTGCTGGCGGGATCTGACGACCGGGCCAAGGCATCGGCGTTCACCGAGCCGGACGGTTCCCCCTCTCGCTGGTCCGGCTTCACCACGGTTCGTCACCGCGACGGCCGCAGGATCGACGTGCGCCTGTGCGTGCAGCCGCTGACCGGACAGGACAGCCGGGCCCAGTGGGTCGTGGCGGCGACCGGCAAGGACACGCCCCCCTCGTGGGTGGCGGAGGGGGCGGGCTTGGAGTCGCTGACGGGGGCGCTGCATCTGCCGAGCCGCCTGCCGGTCGGTGTCGTGGTACGCGACACCGAGCTGCGCTGCACCTGGGTCAACGACACCCAGGGCCTCAAGGACGGCATCCCTCTTGAGCAGCGGCTGGGGCGCACGCTGACGCAGGCGGCGCCTGGCACGGAGGCCGAAACGATCGAGACGGTGATGCGCCAGGTACTTCAGAGCGGCGTCCCGGCGATCAACAGGGAATACCGGGCCTTCCTGCCGATGCATGCGCGCCGTGAACCCGCGCTGGCGGCCTCCGTCTTCCGCATCGACGACGGTGAGGGCCGTGCGCTGGGTGTGTGCGCCGTGAGCGTGGATGTCACCGACAACCGGCGGGCGCGCGAGCGTCTGGCGATCCTGGGCGAGGCCGGCAAGCGGATCGGAACCACCCTGGATGCCATGACGACCGGGCAGGAACTGGCCGACCTCACAGTGCCTCTGCTGGCCGACTACGCCACCGTCGACCTGGCCGAGTCCGTCCTGCTCGGCGAACAGCCCCTGGCCCGCCTCGGCCCGCAGGGCGGACGCATCCCCGCCTTCCGCCGCGCGGGCCTGGCCTGGGCCCACCAGGGGGCCCCAACGTCCCTGTTCGCGCGGGGAGAGCCTGTTCTGGTCCCGTCGGCATCGCCCTTCACCAGCGTCCTGCGCTCCGGACAGTCCCACTTCGAGCCGATGCTGGACACCTCCCCCGGCACCTGGCTGGACCACCACGACCCAGTGCGGGCGGCGATCCGCGACCACACGATGCACTCCCTGATGGTCGTCCCGATCCACGCGCGGGGCGCCGTGCTGGGCGTGGCGGTGTTCGTACGGACCGCGGACCGTGTGCCGTTCGAGGAGGACGACCTGCTCCTGGCCGAGGAACTCGTCAGCTGGGCCGCCCTGGCCCTGGACAACGCCCGCCAGTACGCCCGCGAACGCGCCACGGCCCTCACCCTGCAGCGCCACCTGCTCCCCCACCGTGCAACAGGCGGATCCGCCGCCGACGTGGCCTGGCGCTACCTGCCCGCCGACAGCCACCACGACGTCGGGGGCGACTGGTTCGATGTGATCGAGCTGCCCGGCGCCCGCCTCGCCCTGGTCGTCGGCGACGTGGTCGGACACGGCATCAACGCCGCCGCCACCATGGGCCAACTCCGCACCGCCGTACGGACCCTCGCCAGCATGGACATGCCCCCCGACGAACTCCTCGCCCACCTCGACGAGCAGGTCATCCGCCTCGCCGAGGAAGACGCCGACCCCGAGGACCCAAACACCGCGGCGATGGTCGCTACCTGCCTGTACGCCGTCTACGACCCGGTCACCCGGCAGTGCACCCTCGCGCGGGCCGGCCACCCACCGCCCGCCATCATCGACCCGCACGGCCACGTCACCTTCCCCGACCTGCCCACCGGAACCCCACTCGGCCTCGGCCTGGTCCCCTTCGAATCCGTGACCCTGGAACTGCCCGAGAACAGCGTGCTCGCCCTCTACACCGACGGCCTGATCGAGACCCGCAACCAGGACATCGACGTCGGCATCAACCGCCTGGCCACCTCCCTGACCAGGCCCGGCCAGGCGCTGGAAGACCTCTGCTCGTCCGCGGTGGACACGCTGTCCTGCGAGGCCACGTGCGACGATGCCACCCTGCTCCTCGCACGGACCCGCTCACTCGGCCCGAACCAGACCGCCTCCTGGGAGCTTCCGACCGAGCCGTCCGCCGTCGGCCGCGCCCGGGCCCTGGCCACCGACCAACTGAACCAGTGGCAACTGGACCACCTGGCCGGGCCCACCGAACTGATCGTCAGCGAACTCGTCACCAACGCCATCCTCCACGGCAACAGCCACGGCACGATCGGCCTGCGCCTCATCCGGCACGAGGCACTGACCTGCGAGGTCACCGACACCAGCAACAGCCACCCCCGCCTGCGCCACCCCCGCACCACCGACGAGAACGGCCGCGGCCTCCTCCTCGTCTCCCAGCTGACCCGCAGATGGGGAACCCGCCACACACCGCACGGCAAACTCATCTGGGCAGAGCAACACCTCACACCCAGCACCTGAGCACCCGCCGGTGACACCCATGCCTCTCACCGGGGGTGCCCGTGAGCCACTGCCGATCGGCGCTCACCAAGGCGCCTGCCGCGCCGGTGACTGACGAGGCACGCAGCAAGGCCGCAGAAGGCTTCATGCATGCCGCCGCAGCTCCCCCGGGGCATCTGGTTGCCGCCGGTCAGCAACACTGCGGACAGCACGCCCCGACCGGCGGCGAGGACGCGGTAGTTGCCCCCGAAGCACGCGATCGACCGGCTACGAACCGCTTCGCGCCCCGCCGCGCAGCCCGCTCACGGGAGAAGCCGAGCACTGCCCACGGCCGGCCCGGCTTCTTCGCCGAGCGCGATCGGCTCGGCAGCACCGCGCACCAGGGGCCCGCACGCCGGCTTCGTTCCAGATCCGCAGACGGCACCAAGAGGCCATCCCCCAGCCGAAGCCCGGCGTGCCGCAGGTACTTCCGCTGGGCCCTGGCGTGCAGCACGAACACGTTCCCGCGCAGAACCTTCCGGTCAGGCACCCGCGGCCGCCCCGTGACCGGCGGCCACGAGCGTGACAACGCCCACAGGAAGCTAGCTTGCATCTTTAAATTCAGGATCTAGCATGGGGAGCATGACCGAAACCGCAGCGCCCGTGCGCATCATCGAGGAAACACCCGCATACTGGCGGGTGTTGTTCGACAACCCGCCCCTCAACGTGGTCGACCACACCGTGTTCGAGGGCCTGCAGGACCTGCTCGCACGGATGGACGCCAGCCCCGACCTTCGCGTCGTCGTGTTCGAGAGCGCGATCCCCGACTTCTACCTCGCACACTTCGACATGTCCGGCAGATCGGGAAGCATCGCCAAGACTGCCGGCCCCATGGGCCTGGCCACCCCCACGGACACCTTCGTCCGCCTCACCAAGTCCCCCGTGGTGAGCATCGCCAAGATCCGCGGCCGCGTCCGCGGCGTGGGCAGCGAGTTCACCCTCGCCTGCGACATGCGCTTCGCCTCCCGCGACAACGCCGTCCTCGGCCAGCCCGAGGTCGGCGCGGGAGTCATCCCCGGAGGCGGTGGCACCGAGCGCCTTCCCCTGCTGACCGGCCGAGGCCGTGCACTGGAAATCATCCTCGGCGCCGACGACTTCGACGGCGACACCGCCGAACGCTACGGCTGGGTCAACCGGTCCCTTCCGGACAACGACTTGGACGGCTTCGTCGACACGCTCGCACGGCGCATCGCCTCCTTCGATCGGCGCCCGATCGAAACAGCGAAGAACCTGGTCAACCAGGTCTCCCTGCCACCCGTCGACAAACTCCTCGACGGCCGCAACGCCTTCGCAGCCGCCCTCGCCTGGCCCGAAACCCACCAGCGCATCGCAGCCCTGTTCAAGCGCGGCATGCAACAGCAAGGGGACCTGGAAGAACGGTTCGGCGCACACCTCGCCCATCTGCTCGATGGCTGAGAGGCCCTGAAACAAAGACACTGAACGCGCCGGCCGGCGATGAGGCAGGCGGCCAAGCCTCAGAAGGCTCCAGGATGCCACGGCGCCTCCCCCAGCGGATACACCGTCCGCGAAGGCCGCGGGCCGGGAGATGACGTCTACGACGCAGTGGAACGGGGCCGGCCCGACGCCGTCCGGCCGGCCGCGTTCCGCACGACGTGCCGTCCCGGGAAACCGGACGGCACGCTGGAGCCGCTCGATCTCGAGCGCCGTCGTTGACCGCCCCATCGGGCGTGATCCCTCGCTCGTCCATGGGCCCCCGGGACTACAGCGAGCTCGCCAGAGTCGCCTTCTTCCTCGAGCAACGACACCGTCGCCCGCTCGGCGTTGGTCACAAAGGTCGGCAAGTGGCCAGACGAACCGGACAGCCACCTGTCACGTAGTCCTGCGTCGATCCTCGCCCGAAGCATCTCCCGCGCCACGCCGGACGCCGCCGGCACAGGGCAGCCGTCATCGATCACCCAGGACTCGATCATGCGCACGACGAGCCCACAGCCGGATCTGAGCGACAGGCCGAAGCAAAGCTGAAGATCCTCACTGCTCCTTCACAACAAGCCCCGGTCCTGCCCGTGGCTGATCACCGCGGCAATGCCACGCTTTCAATGCGCTCAGGAGTCGCCGCCATGACTGCAGGCGGCCCCGAAGGGCTGATTCCGCGGGGCGTCAGCGCAGTGCAACCTCGCCCGCGTGGACGGCGTGCATGGCGCGCAGGCCGCGCCATCGAGGACGTTGGCTGTGCACGTCGGTGTACTGGGGAACGACTGCTCTTCGGCCACAGCAGCGGTCAGGACGCGGTCGTGTCGGCCGGTGCGGACGAGGACGGGCCGCTGGTAGCCCTGGACCTCGCTGGACACGTCGTCCTGGGTTCAGGTCCGAACGTAGGCCCGCATTGCCACAGGATCGACCGTTTTGCGGGACACGTCATTCAAGTGGCAGGGGTTCCATCGTGCTCACAGCTCCCCGAGCACCGCTCCGAACTCGAGTTCGGTGCGGGAACGTTCCTGCAGCCCGCGCTGCATGAGGGCCCCGATCCGGGCGGCGCTTGCCGGGTCACGGGCCAGGATCTGGAAGAGGGCCGCGTCGACCTGGACGTCCTCCTTGGGCGGGAGGCCGGCGGCGTTGTTCCGGCGCTTGGCGAGCCGCACGGCGGCCTCCGGGAATGCGGCGATGCGCTCGGCGAGACGCTCGACGTACGGGATCAACTCCTCGTCCGGCAGCGCCTTGTTGACCACACCGATGCGTTCGGCCTCGCGCGCGTCGAGGTCCTCGGCCCCCAAGGATCACCTGCATGGCCTGGCTGCGGCCGGCGAGCCGCACGAGCTGCTGCACAGCACCCGCGCCGGGAAAGACGCCCGTGCCCACCTCCGGCTGGCCGATCACGGCACGCTCAGCAGACGCGAACCGCATGTCGCACGCGTACATCAACTCCGCGCCGGCGCCGCGCGCCCGGCCTTCGAGAACCGCGATCGTGACGGGGCGCGCCTCACTGAGCCTGCGGAACAGCGCGCCGAGGCTGATGTCGTCGGGCCCGCCGGACGTCGCCGCCATCGCCGTGTACTCGGCGATCCGCTCGAGGTCGACATGCGGGATGAAGAAGTCGGGGTCCCCGCTGCGGAAGACTACGACCCTCACACTGCCGTGGGCCTCGGTGTCGTCGAGCAACGCGATCAGGTCAGCTACGAACCGTTCGTCGATCAGGTTGATCGGGGGATTGTCGATCGTGGCCCAGAGGACCCCGTTACGCAGTTCCGCTCGGGCACCGGCCACACAAGCGTTCGTGAGCGACGACCCGGCGCTGACCGCGTCCTACCGGCAAACGGACGCGATCAGCTTCTATCTGCAGGAGGTGCCCGAGGGCGTCTGGGAGAACCGTGTCACGGTCCAGTCCAACCGGCGGGCCAGGTTCTACGACCCCGGCCACTGGATCGACCAGATTTCCCCGACCCCCCTGATGCGGCCTTGGTACTGGTGGGCTCGCGTATTCAACTGTCGCGAGATCCTCGGGTTGCCGCGTTCGTCGGCTGCAGAGAGTGACGGTCCTGACTCCCGAAGCTGCCGCAAAGTGACCAACTGCTCTCTGTGGTCAGTGCATCGCCGTGTCTCGGACGTTGAGCGAGCCTTGATTGGTGCCACCCGCAGCCCGGCAGCTTCGCATCGAAGCCCCGCCTGGCATCCTGGCCGCATGGACGCTGACGCCCCGGCCCCGGTCCACATCGACAAGGTGATGGACGGGCTGGCGATGAATTCCGCCTTGCCGGCTTCCATGGTCCGGCGCCTGTTCGCATGGCGGCGGGGCAGGGGGAAGGTGGCGGGGCGTCCGGACCTTACCGAGGACATGATCGCCGAGATCATCGCGATCGACGACCACTGGCTCCTGCACAGCCTGGCGCTCAACGACCGGCTGCCGGACCGGTTCCGCATTCGTCTGGCCGCCCATCAGGACAAGGCGGTGCGGTCCGCGCTCGTCATCCACGCCGCGACCGCACCGAGGGAGATGCTGGAGCAGCTCATTGACGACCCCGATCCACAGGTCCGCGAGTACCTGGCGCAGGGTCATCACACGCCGCCCGACCTCCGGGCCCGCCTCGCCGCCGACTCCGAACCCGCGATCCGCGCCGCGCTGGCGAAGCACTGGACACAAGCGCCGGAAGCGGTCCGTCGGATCCTGCTGACCGATCCCGAGCCCAACGTCCGCGCCGCGGCCTGTTCGACCTACTTCGCGCATCGTCCGCATCCGATACCGCCCTCGGACCTGCTGCCGGCGCTGTTGGCGGACCCTGTGACTCGGGCGGGCGCGGTGATTCACGCCGTTCTCGACGCGGACACTCTCCAGCAACTCGCCGGTGATCCGGACAGCGAGGTGCGCGCTCAGCTCGCCCGGCATCCCGACCTGCCGCCGTCGGTCCGCGAGGTCCTTGCCGTCGATCCGGCCCTGAGCGTCCGGGTGAAGGTCTTTGCCCGACCTGACACGCCGGAGCACGTGCGGGCACAGATCCACAGCTCGGTCCACGAGCTTTCGCGTTCGATGGCCGACCCGAGCCCCGACGCCGACGACGAAACAATCCTCCAGTGGTACCAAGACGTCGCCGCACGCACGGAGCTGCGGATCCTGCGCCTGCCATGGGTTACGGCCGATCCGCTGCCCCACATCGACTCGCCCTATGTCAGCTTCCGAGTCTCAGCGGCCGTCAGCAAGGCCCTTCCCGCCAACGCGGTGGCCCGACTGCTCGGCGACGACGAGGAGATCGTCCGCCTCACCATGGCGCGCACCGCCCCGCACCTGGTTGATCCCGCGACCGCCGAGAACATCGAGCGCCGCTACCGCCGACGGGACAAGTTCACGTTCTGGTGGGACAAGGAGGAGGTCTTGACGTTCCCCTCAGAGGTCCTGCGGCGCTTCGCAACCGACTTTGAATCCCGGCTCCGCTGCTTCGCCCCCCGCGATCCGAATCTGCCGTCGGAACTCGCCGAGAAGCTGGCCTCCGACCCCGAAGAACGCGTCCGCCGCGCGGTCGCGCCCCACCGCAATCTCCCGCTCCCATCCCTGTTCCGACTCCTCGCCGACTCCTCGGAGCGCGTCGCGGAAGCGGCTGGTGCCTCGCCGTTCCTTCCCGTCGAGCGCATGGAGTGGCTGCTGACCCGGGCGGGCCTGTAGCCGTCATGTCGCCCATCGTTGGATCGCGGATCCCCCGACTATCCAAATCTTTCGTATCACGGGGCTACTGGTGGGCTCGCGTATTCAACTGTCACTCCGCGGGGTCCAACCAGGTGGTGACCGCCAGTGGTCTCCAGAGGCGTATCGACTCCAGGTGCCTCCAGCCTCGGAGGCCAGCTTGGCCGTGGTAACCCGGTGGTAGCTCAGAGCCTCCGCGACGACTGGGGCAGGCATGTCCAGGACGTGCTGCCGGATTGCGGCGGTGCGGCCGGCTGTGGTGGGAATGCCAAGGTTGTTGAGGAGGGCCGCAAGGACATCTGGGTTGAGCGGTTGCTCTGCTCGGCGGCCGGGGAACAGCCACCGGCAGGCGTGGTTGGTCGCGGTGTTCATGTTGTCCCGGCTGTCGATCCAGCGGAAAAGGAGTTCCGCGAGCGGTTCGGGAACTGGGGACGGTGGCTCGCCGAGCCGAAGTAGGGTCTGTTGTCCGGCGCGGGTGATGTCGTCCAGCTTGAGGCGGACGACGCGGCTGAGCGGCTGGGCGTAGAGCAGGACGATGCTCCCCGCGACCCGGGCTCGCAGAGGCAGACTCGGGTCGGTGAGAAGGCGCCCGATCAGCTCCAGGCGCTCGGTCTGCGGCATCGGCGTGGCCCGGCTGATCTGCACTGGCGGCAGCCGGAAAGGCTGGGTGATCTTGCTGGCCGAACACCACAGCAGGAAGCTCCGGATGCTGTTGCGGGCGTATTCGTTGTGCTCGGCATGCCAGGCGTCGACGCCGGTCTGACCGCAGGTGGCGAGGGTGTGGTCCCGATCGGCGAGCCAGTTGAGGAACGTGGTGGCCTGCTTGACCTGGTCCGCGACATGTCTGCGGGCAGCTGGTGTGATCGGCTTCCTCTCGGCGCGGGTTCGTAGCCGCGGCAACACCTCCCAGGTAGCGAACCGGCGGATGATCTGCGCGTGGTCAGGGTCGGGGATGTCGGCGAGGTGCCCGATGAGCCATCGTTCGAACGAGCAGATCTGTTTGTCGATGGTCGGCAGGATGCCGCAGGCCATGAGGAGTTCCCGCAGGTGGGCGGCGGCCCGCCAAGGCTGGAGATGATGGAAGGCTTCGTGGGTCAGCTCGATGTCGCCTCGGCCGAGCCGCTGGAGGAGGTCAGCGGAGGAGCCGGGGTTCCCTTTGCGCCTGTCGAGCCAAGCGAGGCCGGACAGCGGGCTGTCCATGGCCAGGAGCGAGTCGGCCAGCGGGAGGAGCTCGGGGCGGATGCGGCCGGTTCCGTCGTCCAGCAGCGAGCCGGTCGGCGATGGTGCATCGAGTGCAGAGCCGTGCGCGGTGGAGCTTGTCCTCGGTCCCGCAGCGAGAGCATCGGTAGGACATCATGAAGCCCGCGCAGTCTGAGCAGATCCGTCGGCTGTCGCTGGGCCGTAGGCCGGGAAGAGCGCGCTCGTCGCCGCAACCGGGACAGGTGCCGCGGACGAGGAGGGCCTTGTCGTGGCAGGTGCGGCAGACGTGGCCATCGGGCCAGCGGGCGGCGAACCATCCGTGCCGTCGGCAGCGGGCGCAGGTCCTCTTGTGCCACCGCTCGCACTCTTCCGGGGTGTAGGTCGGGCTCATTCGTCAGGCAGAATCCGGGCTGGCCGGGGTCGCAGTTTCGCGACCGCTGACGGTGGGGCCGGGAGGTCACCCGTCGCGGTCTTGCGGACTCCGGCGTTCTCGGCGGTTGTCGTGACCAGGTCGGTCGGTGTGCAGGCGAGGATGTCGCAGAATGCGGCCAGTACTTGGAGGGAGAGCCGTTCGGGGGTGCCGGAGACCAGGCGGTGGATCTGAGAGGCGGACAGTTCAATGCCCCGGTCGCGCAGCATCGGCACCAGTTCGGTGGTGGTGAAGATGCCGTGCGCCGCCATCACCTCACGCAGTTTCCATGCGTAGCCGACCTTGCGTTTCACGACTGCCTCCGGTTCTGGCTCTCCAGGGCGGCGGCGACGGTGCCGTCGAGGTGTCGCCGCAAGGTGCGGGTGCGGAAGTCTGAGCTGACGCAGGTGTAGATCGAGGTTGTGCTCGCGTGGTCATGGCCGACCTGTTCCTGGACGAAGCGAGGGTCCCTGGGAATGCGCAGGACCCCGACCATGTGATGGCCGGGGTCCTGGGCGTGTGCCGGTGTCGGTTCAGCCGCAGCAGTCGCAGCCGGGGCGGCAGCCGCACGCGTCTGTCTCGGGGCCGGCGGAGGGGACCGCGGCGGCGGGTGTCGCGCAGCAGCCCTTGCCCTGCCAGGCGTCGCGGCCTTCCTTGACGGCGATGGCGGCGATGACCAGGGCGGCGATCGGGTCGGCCCAGGACCAGCCGAGGGTGGCGTTGAGGACCAGGCCGGCCAGGAGGACGGCGGACAGGTAGGTGCAGAGCAGGGTCTGCTTAGAGTCGGCGACCGCCGAGGCGGAGCCGAGTTCGCGGCCGGCCTTGCGCTGAGCGGCGGACAGGAACGGCATCACTGCGAGCGAGAGGGCGGCGATGACGATGCCGGGGATCGAGCGTTCGGCCTCGCCGGTGCCGGCCAGCGCGCGGACGGCATCGATGGTGACGTACGCGGCGAGCGCGAAGAACGACACCGCGATGATCCGCAGGGTGGTCTTCTCCCGCGCCTCGCGTACGGCGTGGTCGCGGGCGGAGAACTGCCAGGCGACCGCGGCGGCGGAGGAGACCTCGATGATGGAGTCCAGGCCGAAGCCGATCAGGGCGGTGGAGGAGGCGATCGTCCCGGCAGTGATCGCGACGATCGCCTCGATGACGTTGTAGGTGATGGTGGCCGCGACCAACAGCCGTATCCGCTTGGAGAGGACGTCGCGGCGGGCCGGGGCGGGGCCTATGCCGATGGGCATCTCGGCGGTCATCAGCAGCAGCCCTTCTCGTCCGCGTCCACGCAGGTCTTGTCGGCGGCGACGGCAACCACGGCGGTGCGCAGGTCGTCCAGCGCGTGGCCGAGGCGTTCGTCGGCAAGCTCGTAGCGGGTGCGGCGGCCGACCGGTACCGCGACGACCAGTCCGCAGTCGCGCAGGCACGCCAGGTGGTTCGACAGCCGGGTCCGGGAGATCTCCAGGGTGTCGGCGAGGTCGGCGGGGTGGGCCGGGGCCTGGCGCAGGGCGAGAAGGATCCGGCAGCGGATCGGGTCGGCGAGGGCACGGCCGAACCGCGCCAGCACCTCGATGTCAGCAGCGAGAGTCAGCACACCACCGACAGTACACGGAATCCTGAATTCACAGAACCTTGCATCCACGGATCATGGCGTACGCCCCGGGCAGCATCGGCAAAGCCGCCTGCGCCGAGATTGATCACGGGGTCTGGCCGCGAGTCTCCGCGTTCGGGTGGGGCTGGGACTGGAGGCGTTCGCGGAGGTCGATCTCCTCGGGGGTGAGCGGGTCCTCTGGCCGGCGGATGCGTGCGGGCTTGGGCCGCAGGGGCAGGCCGTCGTCTGCCTCGGCGGCTTCTGCTTCGGCGAGCGCCCGATACAGCGAGGCGACCGAGGGGGACTTGCCCGCGTTCTTCCCGACCTTGATGGTGAGCTTCTTCGCGATGTCGGGGACGGGGACGCCCTTGTCCTTCAGTGCGACGGCGAAGGTGAGCATGTCGTCGTCGATGACCTTCGGCCGTCCGCGACGCCGTGGTGATCGGCCTGGGGTCGATGATCGGCGCGGGGATCTTCGCCGCACTCGCGCCGGCCGCGCACGCGGCCGGCTCCGGGCTGCTGATCAGCCTGGCCCTGGCCGCCGTGGTCGCGTACTGCAACGCCACCTCATCCGCCCGGCTCGCCGCCCGGTACCCGGCCTCGGGTGGCACCTACGTCTACGGCCGCGAGCGGCTCGGCGACTTCTGGGGCTACCTCGCCGGGTGGGGGTTCGTGGTGGGCAAGACCGCGTCCTGCGCGGCCATGGCCCTCACGGTGGGCTCCTACGTGTGGCCCGGCCAGGCGCACGCGGTTGCGGTCGCGGCGGTGGTGGCGCTGACCGCGGTGAACTACGCCGGGGTGCAGAAGTCGGCGCTGGTAACCCGGGTGATCGTGGCCGTGGTTCTGGCGGTGCTTGCCGCCGTGGTGGTCACATCCCTCACCTCTTCTGCGTCGAGCGCGGCCCGGCTCGATGTCGGGGATGACGCGACCTTCGGCGGGGTGCTCCAGGCGGCGGGCCTTCTGTTCTTCGCCTTCGCCGGATACGCGCGCATCGCCACCCTCGGCGAGGAGGTCCGCGACCCGCAGCGCACCATCCCCCGGGGTATCTCGATCGCGATCGGCATCACCCTGGTCGTCTACGCCGTCGTCGCCATCTCCGTGCTGACCGTCCTCGGACCGGAGGGGCTGGCGCAGGCCACCGCGCCCCTGTCGGATGCGGCCCGGGCGGCGGGCGCCGACTGGCTGGTGCCGGTTGTGCGCGTCGGTGCGGCGGTGGCCGCGCTCGGCTCCCTCCTCGCCCTGATCCTCGGCGTCTCGCGCACCACTCTGGCCATGGCCCGCGACCGGCACCTGCCCCACGGCCTGGCCGTGGTCCACCAGAAGTTCAAGGTGCCGCACCGGGCCGAGCTCCTGGTGGGCGCGGTGGTGGCGGTGGTCGCCGCGACGACGGACGTGCGCGGGGCGATCGGGTTCTCCTCCTTCGGCGTCCTGACGTACTACGCGATCGCCAACACCTCCGCCTGGACCCTGACCCCGGAAGAAGGCCGCCCCGCACGGGTCATTCCCGTCCTCGGGCTGGTCGGCTGCCTGATCCTGGCCTTCGCCCTGCCCATCTCCTCGGTGATCTCCGGGGCCGCGGTGCTGGCCCTCGGTGCCGTTGCCTACGGCATCAGGCGCGGTCTCGCGGCCCGCGGCTGACCGTGTCCGGCCGCGCACGGATTCGCTGCGGTCAACCAGCCGGCACAGTGCGGCGGGAACGGATCAGCGCCCGGCGGCCGAGGACGATCGCGATCGCTCCCAACGGGATGGCCGCGATGGCTCCGACGAGCCCGTTGCCGGTGCCGGGACCGCCGCTGGAGGTGGCCAGGTGCAGCACCGCGAGGACCGTGCCGGCCAGCCCCACCGTCATGGCCGAGATGGCGCCGGTGCGCGCGTTGCCGGTGCGGATACGGCCGGCGACGCGGGCCAGCGTCAGCCAGCCGATGGCCACGCCGACCGCCCCTACCGCGAGAGCCAGGTTGGCCCCGGTCCGCCCGTCGCCGATGACTCCGCCCTCAGCAGCAGCCATCAAAACGTCTGATGCGTTCATGCCTCTCCCCATTCTTCGCGTGGAGCAATTCCAAGGTTTCGCTCTGCCTTGAGCATGTCTGCCGACCACAGTGCCGGTCGTCCCTCAGGCGCAGGCACTTTGTGCTGCCGCCGATGCCGCAGACGCCTGCTGCGGATGCGGCAGGAGCCGCCCGGATACTGCGGGCGCGGTAGCCGGCCGCTCGTCCACAAGCGGGACGTGCCCGCAGCGGCACCCGGTTAAGGTGCGCGCATGGACAAAGGTCGGTTCGGCGTCCCGGCCGGTGTCGGAGACGGGGCGATCGCCCTCGGTGTGGCGGCGCTGCTGCTGGGCACCGGGCTGTCCGGGGAACACCCCGGCACGGGCCCCGACATGCTCGGCTACGCCCTGCTGGCAGCCGGCGGCCTCGCGCTGGCCGCGCGTCGCCGCGCTCCGCTGAGCGTCCTGGCCGTCACCGGGCTGTGTGCGGTGGGGTATCAGGCGGCGGGTTTCGACGTGCTCGCCGTCTCGTACCTGGTCGCGGTGTACGGCGCGGTACGGGCCGGGCACCGGGCCGTCACGGTGGCGGCGTCCGTGACCATGCTGGTCGTTCTTCTCCTCACTGCCCTGGTCTTCCACGATGGGCCTGCGGGTGAGGCGTTGGCGCAGGCCCGACACGTCCTGGAGGTTGCCTGGTTGATCGCCGCGTTCGCCGCGGGGGAGGCGCTGCGGCAGGCCGAGCAACGGGCGGACGAAGCCGAGCGCACCCGGGAGGAGACCGCGCGGCGCCGTGCGGATGAGGAGCGGCTGCACATCGCGCGGGAGCTGCATGATTCGCTCACCCACCAGATCTCGATCATCAAGGTCCAGTCGGAAGTCGCCGTCCACGTGGCCCGCAGGCGGGGTGAACAGGTACCCGAGGCCCTGCTCGCGATCCAGGAGGCCGGACGTGAGGCGACCCGGGAGCTGCGCGCCACCCTGGAGGCGCTGCGCGATGACGACACCGCCCCGCCCCGCGGGCTCGACCACGTCCCGGAGCTGGTGGAGCAGGCAAACAGGGCGGGCCTGGAGGCGACGCTGACGGTCGAGGGGCAGCGGACCGACGTGCCGGCCGCGCTGGGCCGGACTGCTTACCGGATCGTTCAGGAGTCGCTGACCAACATCGCCCGGCATGCCGGTGCCGCTACCGCGTCGGTCCGCATCGTCTACCGGGCCGACTCACTGGCCATCCAGGTCGATGACGACGGCAAGGCCACGCCGACCGCAGTGCCGAAGCCCGGCTTGGGGCTGCTCGGCATGCGCGAACGCGTCACCGCCCTCGGCGGTCGGCTGCGCGCGCAGCCGACCGCCGAGGGCGGCTTCACCGTCCAGGCCGAACTCCCCGTGGAACGAGCGTCATGATCCGTGTCCTGCTCGTCGACGACCAGCCGCTCATCCGCAGCGGATTCCGTGCACTCCTCGACCTTGAAGACGACATCGAGGTGGTGGCCGAGGCAGCCGACGGCGAGCAGGGCCTGGCGCTGACAAAACAGCACCTGCCCGATGTTGTGCTGATCGACATCCAGATGCCGGTCGTCGACGGCATCGAGGCCACCCGGCGCATCGCCGCGGACCCGGCCCTGGCCCCTGTGCACGTCGTCATCCTCACCAACTACGGCATGGACGAGTACGTCCTGGACGCGCTGCGCGCCGGCGCCGCCGGTTTCCTCGTCAAGGACATCGTGCCGGACGACTTTGTGCACGCTGTGCGTGTCGCCGCCCGCGGCGACGCGCTGCTCGCGCCGTCCATCACCCGCAAGCTGATCAACCAGTACGTCACCCAGCCGCTCCCCGCCGTCGCCGACACCGGGCTGGACGAGCTGACCGGCCGCGAACGCGAGGCCGTCACCTTGGTCGCGCAGGGTCTGTCCAACGACCAGATCGCCGACCGCATGGTGATCAGTCCAGTGACAGCGAAGACCCACATCAACCGGGCCATGACCAAACTCCACGCCCGCGACCGCGCCCAACTCGTGGTGCTCGCCTACGAATCCGGCCTGGTGACTCCGCGCAACTCCTGACATCCATGGGCCGGTCGAGATCGCCTGCGGCCTGCTGATCCCTGGCCGGGACAGCGGCGGTACGCGTCGTTGCCAAGACCCCAGGCAGGGACGCGCGCCAGAACCTTTGGTCGTCCAGGTCCTTGAAGCGGGGGCTGAAGTTGTAGCCCAGGATGCGGAAGATGCCGAACACGATGTCGGAGTACGAGGCGTTGTCGGTGGCCGCCATCTCCGGCTTCACCCCGCCGTCCAGGTTCAGCAGGGCGTCCAGGATGTGCAGGGAGTCGCGCGGGGTGCCCGGCACGACCATCTGCCCGATGCCCGCCACCTGGTCGTTGACGGCGTTGAGCCAGGTGATGCCGCGCTTGGACCCGAAGTACTTCGGCGACGGGGCGGCGCTGATGGTCCGGACGGGGACCACGAACCGCAGCCCGTCCACCGACGCCAGCAGCCCGTCACCCCAGTACCGCACGATCGGCACCTCGGACTGGGCAGCGATCAGCGCCGCGTTCGCCGCGGCGATGGTGTCGGCGCGCAGGTAGGCGCGACCTCCTCCACCGCCCGCCACAACGCCGCCGCGTCCAGATCCATGCCGTGTGCCTCGACCAGCTCCAGCTCCTCGAACAGCACCTTCGAAGCCCTGGACAGGGTCCGCGACGCCTTCTCCAGCTGCGGCAGCGTCGACAGGCGCTCCTTGTCCGTGGCCCGCTTCGCGGTACTGATCAGCCTCGTCGCCATCAGGACCGAGAAGAGGTCCAGCGCCTCGTCGATCGCTCTGGCCTCAAGGTGGCGCATCACCGCGGTGAGCATCGCCGTGCGCTTGGGCTCCGCGGCCCGCTCCAGGCTCGCGGCCTTGGACCCCAGCCCGTACCGGGCCAGCGCCGCGAGCCGGTTCGGCGGGATCTGCGACAGCTTCAACCGGCCCAGCTGGAACGCGCCGATTGCATCGACCCGCTCCAGCGACCGGGCGAAGGCCGTGCCCGTCGTCCGCGTCGGCCGGCCGGCGCAGCCGCTCCAGCTCCGAGTACCGGCTGCGCTCCGGTGTCACCAGGGTGGCCACCAGGTCCGCCGGCAGCGCGGGGTCCGCGCGGTGAGCCGCCCTGGCGATGGTGGCGTGCAGGCGCACCCGGCTGAAAGATCAACCGACAGCGAAGCCTCACTCGAACGCATGCTCACCATGATCGGTAGAGGAACGGCTCTCAGAATCGTGGCGTTCCGCGGTGCTCCCGATCGCGGCCGCCAGCCGCGGCCGGCAGGCGGGGTTCAGCCGGATCTCGATGTCGTTGGACATCGTCTCCGAAGCTGGGTCGGCGGTTACGCGGACCCGTATCGGACGGCCGGTGTCGGCTTCGACAAACGACAGGGGCGGGCAGCCTTCCTGTAGGTACATATCGCCCCATTGCGTCAGCGACAGGAGCACCGGTAGCAGGTCCTCGCCGGCCTTGGTCAGCCGGTACTCGTCGCGGGCACGGCTCCCGGGCTCCCGATAGAGAACGGGCGCGACGATCTGCGCGGCCTTCAGCTGTGTGAGTGCCCGTGACACCGCGGGTGCCGAGGCCCCAATCCGCGCCACGAAGTCGTCGAACCTGGTTGTGCCATAGAAGCATTCGCGGACCACCAGGAACGCCGTCTTGGTGTTGAGCAGCAGGTCCAGCACCCGCCGCGCCGAGCATTCGTCGCCGATCGGCCACGCATCCCGGTCGTGCAGCCGTTCCTCGAAGTTCATCGCCATCCCACCATTGTAACTAACGCTTGCGTTATCCAGCAGGGCGTGGTTCGATCTCACTAACGAACTCGTTACTCAGATGGGAGATGCCGTGGTTGCAGTAGCAGACAGGGTGGTCATGGTGACCGGGGGCCGGCGGGGACTCGGCGCGGCGCTGGTAGATGAGCTGCTGGCACGCGGGGCGCGAAAGGTGTACTCGACCGCACGCTCGGCGTACACCGACGAACGGTCGGAGGTGGTCACCGCTGAGCTCGAGGTCCGCTCGGCGGCGTCGGTCGCCGCCCTCGCGGAGGGCACCGCCGACGTCGACATCGTGTTCAACAACGCCGGGATCCTGCTGCCGGCTCCGCTGCTGACGGGCGACTTCGAGGACGCCACCATCACGTTCGACGTCAACGTATTCGGGCTGCTGCGGGTGGCACGGGCGTTCGCGCCGATCCTGGCCGCGAACGGCGGGGGCGCACTGGTGAACATGCACTCCGTGCTGTCCTGGCTGGCCGGCAGCGGCGCCTACGGGGCGTCCAAGGCGGCGGCGTGGTCCGTCACGAACTCGCTCCGATTCGAACTGGCTAGCCAGAACACCCAGGTCGTCGGCGTACACGCAGGGTTCATCGACACCGAGATGGTCTCCGCCATGGACCTGCCGAAGGCGACGCCGGCCGAGGTGGCCGCGCGGATCGTGGACGGCCTGGAGGCCGAGGCCACGGAGGTGCTCGCCGACGACGTCACCGTCGCCGCCAAGGCGGCGCTGTCCGGCCCCGTGGAGCGCCTGACCTTCCCGGCCGCCCGTTGACATCCCACCCAACACTCAATGAGGGAGTACGAACCGTCATGCCACTGTGGACTATTCACCACACGCCCGGAATCTTCACCGACGAGGAAAAGCACCGACTCGCCTCCCACATCACTGACCACTACGAAAAGATCGGGCTGCCCCGGTTCTACGTGGTCACGCTGTTCCATGAGACCCGGCCCGAGGATTTCTACGTCGGTGGTAAGCCCGCCCCGGTCGGGGCCCGCATCGTCATCGACCACATCGCCCGCCACAACCCCGACCGAGCGAGCCGGCGCCGGACCGCCCAGTGGGTCAAGGGCATACTGCAGCCCCACCTCGAACGGAACGCAGGGCTGCACTGGGAATTCCACGTCGACGAGACCAGCGACGACCTCTGGATGATCAACGGGATCGTGCCGCCCCCCGGAGGCTCCGACGCGGAGAAGCTCTGGGCTGAGAGCAACTCGACCTCCCCTTACTAGGGCCTGTTACGAGAGTGCTGGTGCTGTCCGGCCGCAATTTGGTAGCGGACCGAGCGGTGCTTCAGGCAGGCTCTCGTGCATGGTCTCGGTATTGCAGAATGTGGCGATCGACTGTGCGGATGCCTATGAGCTGGCTCGGTTCTGGAGTGAGGTGCTCGGTTGTCCGCTGCATCGGGAGGACAACCCAGGTGATCCAGAGACTGAGGTGATGCTGCCGGAGGGCCCGCTGCTGCACTTCAACCAGGTGCCGGAACCGAAGACGATCAAGAACAGGGTTCACCTGTGCCTGCGTCCGAAGACCACGCGCGAGGAGGAGGTCGAGCGACTACTGAAGCTCGGGGCCACCCTCGTCGACGATCGCCGGGAGCCCGATGGTGCCGGCTGGGCGGTCCTCGCGGACCCTGAGGGCAATGAATTCTGTGTTCTCCGCAGTGAGGCCGACCGCGCAGCGATGTCTTCTTGAGGCTCACACGCGCAACGGCCGGATGCCCCGCGGTAGCTGGTCACAGCCATTCGTGATGGCCGCGACGAGGACGGTCGCTTCGTCACGCACCGCGAGCTTGATGCCCTTGGTGGCCACCGCCCGGTGCCTCTCGAGGCGATTGATGCCGCACTCGACGGCGTGCCTTTCCTTGTAGTCGGCCTTGTCGAACTTGGGCGGCCTGCCGCCGCGCGAGCCGCGTTTCTTGCGGTTGGCGGCCTGGTCGACCTTGTCCGGGATTGTGCAGCGGAGCCCCCGTCGACGCAGGTAGGTGCGGTTCTTGCGGGAGGCGTATGCCTTGTCGGCGCGGACC
This sequence comes from Streptomyces sp. NPDC001970, assembly GCF_053594115.1. NCBI lineage: Bacteria > Bacillati > Actinomycetota > Actinomycetes > Kitasatosporales > Streptomycetaceae > Streptomyces > Streptomyces sp. NPDC001970. Next base: position 36,167 of record NZ_JBSFDW010000053.1, read on the forward strand.
CGTCGGGGTCGGGTGCGCGGCCGCCCCGGGCTGAGCCGGGACAGCCGGATGGCCTTCAGCACGGCCTCGAACTGTGAGGAGTCGCCGCGCTGACCGGCACCGAGACGCCGGCGAGCAGACGGCCCACCGTCGGGCGCTACTTCACACCGGCAGCATGACTGGCTGCCGCGCCCTTCAGGAGGTCGCTCAACAGATGCACGTCGGGCCTGCGGGCGGTGCCCGAACGGCTGACTGTAAAGATGGTGCGGCTCACCGACGCGCCCAGAGGGTGCAGGCTGATGCCTTCGGCCTTTTCGGGAATGGCCAGTCGAGGAGCAAGTGACACACCTGCGCCTGCGGCTACCAGTGACGTCAAAACGGAGAAGTCACTGCTTCGTACGCGGATGTCCGGGACGAAGCCTGCGGCGCCGCAGGTGCGCTGGATCATCTCGTAGCAGGACGTGTCCGGCGCCGGAGTCAGCCACGGCTCGTGCGCCAGGCCGGCCAGGTCCGCCGGCTTTCCGGGAGACAGCCCGAGGCGTTCCGCGTGGTCAGGGTGGAGGACCAGCACCACGGGGTCCTCCATGAGCACTTCCTGTTCGCTGTCGGAAGGGAAGTTACGGGGCAGTACGGTGTAGCCGTGCACGACGGCCACGTCCGTCTCACGTCGGCGCAACGCTTCCAGCGCCTCGTCGGGCTCCTGCTCGACGAGGTGGACGGTGAGCGCGCTCGCCGGCTCATCGGACTGTTCTGCGATCGACCTGTACACCGCCGGCAGCAGGGTACGAGCGGCAGACGCGAACGCAGCAACCCGAATGAGCCCGCGTCGGCCTCCCCGAAGAGCCGCCAGGTCGGACTCTGCTGCGGCAAGGTCGCCGAGGAGCACCTCCGCGTGCGCGACCAAGAGGTTCCCCGCGGCGGTCAGACGGAGCGTGCGGCCGTGCTTCTCCACCACGGGTACACCGGCCTCACGTTCCAGTACGGCCAGTTGCTGGGAGACGGCCGGCGCGGTCAGGTGCAGGGCCTCGGCCGCTGCTGCGACCGTTCCGTACGTGGCGAGGTGCTGCAAGATCCTGAGTCGGCGCACATCGAGCATAAGCACACCTTACGCTTTTAAGTGCATGAAGCAAGAACTCCTTCATGGTGTCTGGCGCTACGGAAGCCGCCACCATTAAGCTTTCCTTTTCCTGTATTCCAAGAAACCTAACTGGACCTTTTCTTTTGTGGCGGGCACGGTGGAGGGGTGATTACCACGATGACCTCTCCCCGCTTCCTCGCCCTGGCCGGCACGGTCGTGCTGTGGGCCTCGGCATTCCCCGCGATCCGTGTCGGGGTCGACGGGCTCGGCGTGGCGGCTCTGTCATTCCTGCGCCTGGCCGTCGCTGCCATCGCCCTGGCTGCCGTCGCACCTTTCGCCCACGTGCGGCTGCCGGACCGACGTGACCTGCCGCTGATCGCCTTGTGCGGTCTCACCGGCATGACCGCGTACCAGATACTGCTGAACTGGGGGGAGATCCACGTCGAGGCCGGTACGGCGAGCCTGTTGATCGCCGTGGCTCCTGTCTTCAGCATCCTGCTCGGCAGCGCATTCCTGGCCGAGCCGCTGACGCGTAACGTCGTCGTCGGCAGCACCATCGCCATCGCGGGAACCGCTGTAGTCACCTTGGCCAACGGCGTATCGGGCTTCACCGCTGCAGCTCTGGTCGTTCTGGCCGCGGCCGTCGTCCAGGGCGTCTATCACGTCGCCGCAAAGCCGCTGCTGCGCCGATACACAGGCCTCGAGGTGGCCACTTACGCGATGGTCGCCGGCACGGTATTCGCCCTGCCCCTGGTGCCGGCAACCATCCGCGCGACGGCTCATGCCCCTGCCGGTGCCCTGCTGTCGGCTGTCTTCCTGGGACTTCTGCCTTCTGCACTTGGCTTCGTCATCTGGGGCTATGCCGTCGCGCGACTGCCGCTGGCGGCTTCCACCGCCGCCCTGTACCTGGTACCCCCAGTGGCACTGATCGTGTCGTTCGTATGGCTCGGTGAAGTCCCGCACGTGACAGAGCTGATTGGCGGCACCGTCATTGTGGGCGGCGTGGTCCTCATCAACCGCCGTCGCTCCGCGCGGCCCGCGCGCGCAGTCGAGGCCGGCCCGGACGCCACCGCCGCCGCAGGACACCACAGCTCCGCCCCCGGCAGCGCTGACGTTGCCTCCGTACGCAGCTGAAGCCGTCGAGGCCAGGTGCGCCCGGCCGAGAATGCGGCCGGTCCGGTCAGTTGGCGGTGACAGACGAAACCGCCGACGAAGCCCAGGAGGTCATTCACTCTTGGTTTGCATCGGCAGTGCGACCGCGCGCCCCGCCTCGGATTCGGGGGGCTGATGGCATCACTGATCCTATGACAGTTCATTGCGGTTCGAGACGCGTTGAACGCGACGGCATGACCGACGAGGTCGAGCAAGGCGGATCACGGGGTCAGTTGGCGGGTTGCGTTTCCGGAAGGGCGTGATCCATCAGTGCGCGGGCGGCCTCAAGGGCGTCATGGCGGGGGCAGGGGCTGTCGAGGGAGGTCGACAGAGCGGTGGCACCCGCGAGGACGACGGCCAGGTGACGGCCCAACTGCTCCGGGTCTGCGGCTCCTGCGCGGGCGGCGATGTCCGTGAGCTGCTGAGTGACGCCCTGCTTGTTGCGGTCGGCGGGAGCCCGGGATCACGCCTTGCGGCGACGAGGCGTGTCGACCGGTACGGCGGCCTCGATGGGGTCCGCCGCCCGCGACCGGACCACGAGGATGTCGTCGGGAGACAGGTTCCTGCCGTCCTCTGCGGTGAGCGACATCTGCCGGGGAGGCTGTCCGGTGCGGGCGTCGATCACGCGGGTCATCGGCTCGTCGTCCTCGAACAGGTACTTCTGCCCCCACTGGCGCAGGGCCGAGAGCACGGTGTGGAAGTCCCGACCCTTCTCAGTGAGGACGTATTCGTGCGAGTTGCCGAGTGCCGACTCTTGGATCTCGAAGATCCCGACCGCCACGAGCTTCTGCAGTCGTGCGGACAGGATGTTGGAGGCGAGGCCGATGCGCTTGTTGAAGTCCGTGAACCGCGTGACGCCGTGCATGGCGTCACGGAGAATCTGAAATGTCCAGGTGTCGCCGACCTCAGACAGGGAACGGTCAATCGGACAGGCCGACTTGCCCAGTTCTCGGCGTTTCACCGGTGCCCCCAATCGCAGATTACTTGCAATTGTAGAGTAAGAATGCTACCTCCGAACGAGGCTGACCGGATGGTCGGTCCTACGTGTGTCACTCGAGCTCAGAGGTCTGAGTAGGCCCAGGTGTACTGCACGTCACCGTCGCGGACAATGATCTTTCCGGTGATGATCGAGGCCGATGCGCTGCTCAGGAGCAAGAGGGCGTCGGCGGCCTCCTCCGGTTCCACGAGCCTGCCATGGGGATGACGCTCTGACCCGCTCCATCTCGTCTACCTCGGCGAGGAACCGCTTCATGCGCGGATTGGCGATCATCCCATGGGCGGCGCCGTTGACACTCGCCGCATCAGTGACGTCGAGTCGGACGTCGGGGCCCGCACGCGGGTCCGTCGGCCGGCGCGCCGCTCACGAGCCGGCGGTGGGTCACGCCCGCACCACGCTCCACGAGGCCCCTTGCCTCGCCCTGGTCACGGGGGCCGACCGTGGCATCGGCCGTTCGTTCGCCCGAGCGCTGATCGAGCACAGCGCGGCCAAGGTCTACGCAGGCGTCCGTGATCCGGCAACAGTCGCCGAACAGGACCTCACTCCGCTGCGTCTCGATGTGACCGAGCCCGACGAGATCGCCGAGGCCGCCGCTGTCGCGGGTGACGTCACCATCGTGATCAACAACGCGGGTATCGGCATCGCGAGCTCTTGGCCTCCTTCTTCCGTCTTGACGATGCGGAGGGCCGTGCGCTGGGCGTGTGTGTTGTGAGCGTGGATGTCACCGACAGCCGGCGGGCGCGCGAGCGGCTGGCGGTCCTGGGCGAGGCCGGCAAGCGAATCGGAACCACCCTGGATGTCATGCGGACCGGGCAGGAACTGGCCGATCTCGCGGTGCCGCTGCTTGCGGACTACGCCACCGTCGACCTGGTGGAGCCGGTCCCGTTCGGCGAGGAGCCGCCGACTCGCCCGGGCCCGCAGGGGGCGGACCCGTCCCCCGTATTCCGCCGGGCGGGCCTGGCCTCGATCCATCCGGGGGTTCCGAAGGCCCTGTTCGAGCGGGGCGAACCGGTGCTCGTCCCTCCGGCTTCGCCCTTGGCCGGTGTCCTGCGCTCCGAGGAGTCCCACTTCGTGCTGGACACCTCCCTGGGTACCTGGCTGGACCGCCACGACGCAGCCCGGGCGGAAAAGGTCCGTGAGCACGCGATGCACTCGTTGATGGTCGTCCCGATCCGGGCGCGGGGCGCCGAGCTGGGCGTGGCGGTATTCGTGCGGTCGGACGATCGTGTGCCGTTCGACCAGGACGACCTGCTGCTTGCCGAGGAACTCGTCGGCTGGGCCGCGCTGTCCTTGGACAACGCCCGCCGGTATGCGCGCGATCGCTTCGCGGCCCTGGCCCTGCGGCGCCACCTGCTCCCCCATCACGCGAGCGGGGCTCCGCTGCCGACGTGGCCTGGCGCTACCTGACGGCCGACAGCCACGGCGGTGTCGGGGGCGACCAGCGGCAGCGCCCCGCTCCTGTGCCGCTCCCGCACCACCGACGAGAGCGGCCGCGGCCTCCTCCTCGTCGACCAACTGTCCCGCAGATGGGGCACCCGCCACACCCGACGGCAAACTCATCTGGGCCGAACAGCCCCTCGCACCCGGACCGTGAGACCGACCACCCTCTCCGTCACCCCATTGACAGGTGACGGAGGGGGTGCGAGGGTCGACGGTGAACGCACCCGAGGACGCATATACGGGCCGGCCGGCAAGGAGCGGCCCTTCGCGACCGGCCCTGGCCGTTGCCGCCCCTGCGGAACAGATCGGGCCGCGCAGGCGGCGCCCCCCGGTTCACGCAGCAACCGCGGCCCCCGCCGCGGGCGCGCGGACCGCGACAGTTCACCCATCCCCCACCAGAGGTTTCCCGTGAAGATTCCCAAAGCACTGAAAACGGCCGCGGTGGCGGTGGCCGTGCTCACCATCACCTGCGGTTGTTTCCTCCAGGTCTTCTGACGTCCGCGGACGACGGCAAAGACCCAGGCATCGGGCTCGGTGCCTTTGCACCGCCACCGAATCCTCGACACCGAACGGAAAGGACGCGGCACATGCCGAACACCCAGAAGGTCAAAAGGGTCGACACGGTCGAAGACGCCGCCGCCTCGGCGCGGCAGGCCCGGTTCGGATCCCTGCCCGAGCGCGTCCGGCCGGAGGACACGACGGAAGTGGTCCCCCTCATAGCGCGGTACCCGTCGCAGGACCACTACGACCACGAAAAGTGGCTCACCTGCAGGTACTTCTAGCCGCCGCCCCACGGTCGCGGCTTCATGAGGCGGCGGCCTGCCGGCCGGTCCCTCTCGCCCACCTGCCCGCACAGGGGGCGCTGTCCTGCGCCCGCATCGCGCTCCGCCGACGGCAGGCCGCGCCTTCGGCGGCGGGCAGGCCGTGCCCTGCCCCGGCCCTGTGAGCCGAGGCCCACATGAAGATCGCATGCCCGTACGCGGGCCGAAGCAGTCCTGGGATCCGCGTCGCCGCCGCCTTTGGTGGCGGCGCAGGGCGCAGGAGGGGTGACGGACGTCGGCATCGCCGGGCCGCCCACCCGCGTGCGCCCGGCCGAAATGGCTGGTGCGCGGTGCAGTGGGCGGCCCGACCCTGCGTGACCGGGGGTGAGCCGGCTCGCCGGAGGGCTCGCGGCGGGCGCGAGAGGCCGCGCGCCGGCCCGTTCCGCGGAGGCTTCGGCGCCGGATGTACCAGTGTCGGGTGTGCGACGCCGGGCGAGCGCCTCGGCCATCAAGGATGTCCGGGAGGACGCATTCCCCGAGCTGCGTCACGGGAGCGGTGCCCAGCACACTCCCCAGGCGCCGCCACAGCCATAGGCGTTCTCACTGCACTTGAGGCAGTCTCATCCGGCCCTGAAGGACTGCAGGTCCTACGGTTCACACAGGGTCCAGAACCCGTCGTAACCCACCTTCGGTGAGATCTCACACCCACAGGGAGCCCCGGACAGCGACTTCTGATCAGGCCCTGGCGGCCGTGTCCGCGAGCATGACGACGTCCGTGGCGGGCACTTCGTGACCGTCGTCGTCGAGGAACCCGACATGGACGGGCCGGTTCGTGGAGCGCACCCGCCGGAGCGCGGAGGGGCCCGAGGGGCGCGGTCGGTGGCGGTCGCCCCACTGCTGGAGCGCAACCAGCACCACCCGCAGGTCGTTCCCGGCCGCCGTCAGGTGGTAGCTCTGCCGCGGCCTGCTGCCCGGCTCCTGGTAGGTCTGCGTGTCCAGCACGCCCGCTTCGACCAGCAGCTTGAGCCGAGCGCTCAGCAGGTTCGATGCGATGCCCAGGGACGACTGGATCTCGGCGAACTTATGCTTACCGGCGAAAACCTCCCGGAGCACGAGCAAGGACCAGCGCTCGCCGAGAATCTGCAGGCTCCGCTCGATGGAGCAGGCCGGCTCGTCATCAACGAGACCTGACAACTGCCTTCCGATTGGCACTCCCCACCTCCCACGTGGTGCCGGGCTCCGTATGTCCCCAGCTGCTGCGCTGTCGTACCGACAGTACACCGGCTGAGTTTTCTCTTGCAATTCAGGTACGCCCCGACTGCACCCCACTAGCGAGTACGCTGATCACGCCATACTGGGCCAGGGCCGAGACCCCACAGGGACGCTCTCAGGCAGAGGGCCGCCCGGAAGGCCGCCGACCGCGCGCTGACCATCCCCCGCAGACGACACCACAACAGGTGTCCGCCGTCTCTGCACCTTCTCCTGCAAGGAGACCCCCGATGGCTCGGGATCCGCACTCACCCGCGCCACCCGGACCCCACCAGCCGACAGAACACGCTTGAGCCGGCTCCTGATTCGACCACAACTTCGTAGCCGAGGCGCGTCAACTGACGCATGGTGGTGGGAGCTACTACGCGAGTTTCCCCGGCGGTCGACTCCACGACCACACCGAGCCGCGGAACCATCGCATCGTCGCGTCCTCTCGCAAAGCTGATCACTACTGGATGGGTTCGAGACTGTGTGCGTGGCCTGCGCCATGGCTACGGCCGCCACGCCGCCTGGCCAGTTCCGGCGGCAGGCGGCGAGGCCGATCGGTTTCGTGCCGGGACCCCAGTCGGTTGGCCCCATAGGAGATCTTCAGCCCAGTCCTGACCGTCATCCCGTTCGGCAATAACGATGAAGCGGTCGCCCTGGCCAACCATTCCGGCCAGAGGCTTGAGGGCTCGGCCTTTACGGCGCACGTCGTCCGGGGCGGCCACGTTGCCCGCCGGATTCACACCGGACCGGTCGGCGGCAACGCCTACCCTCTCGGTCTGTCGCGCCGTTCGGCGGCTTCAAACAGAGCCGCCTCGGGAAAGACCTCGGCCCAAGATCTGATCCGGGCACAGCGCCCGCCGCTCCGGACGAGGCGAGGGACGGACCTCAATCGGTGTGACCATGCCCGTCATCATGACCCAGACCACCGACAGCCGTCCGGGAACCTGGGTGGGGGGCACACCCGAGGATGCGGTGATGCTTCAGATGACGAGGACGGAGCATCGGGTGACGGGCTCTCTGGATGCGACGTCGATCCCGGACGAGGAGCCGACGGAAGCCAAGGCGGGGCACTTCGGGATCACGGGCACCACTGGCCAGCGCTCGATCACGCTGACCCTTGATCACATGCTGACGGTCTCGGGCTCGATCAGCGGCACGTCGATGACGCTGAACTTCCCCGATCGGGACACCGGCGCGATTGAGCAGATCACACTCAAGCCGGGAACCGTGGAGGAGTACAACGAGCTGGCCGACGGTGTTCGGCAGACCGCCAACAAGGCCCTGGCGGCGGAGCTGAAGGACGAGAAGGAGCGGGACAAGACCCGTGCCGACGCAAAGGCACGGACCGACCTCGATACCGCCGCAGCCAAGGTTGCCTCCGCGTATCGAGAACTCACCGCAGCCCTTGGTGAGAAAGCAGGACTTCACCGACCTCGACGAGAGCATCGCCGACGCCAAGAAGGCGTTGGAGCGGGCACAAGGGCACACCGCCACCGCCAAGAGCACGCGAGACCAGCGGGCGGCCCTGGCTCGGACGCTGGTGCGCAGCAGTCCTCAGCGGCCGCCGCGTGGCGATGGGTACCTGTGCCGAACCTAAGCCCGACACTCACTCAAAGCACCAACTTTTCGATGTGGTCCGGTCCATCAGGCTGTCCTCACTCACCGGGCGTGGTTCCGCCGGAGAAGCGGGCGCACCTGCGCGCCCCGCGTCCCTCCGCAGGCTGACCCGCGAGTCCGATACGGCGAAATCGAATCGCCTCTCGAACTTGATCACTCGGCCTGGAATCCGCCGTATGCGCGGGCGGCCTTCGGCTGATCATGTGCTCCAACCAAGGAGTACACGCGACCAGCGCGAAGACCGTTGAGGATGAGTCTGCTGTGTCAGCATGTCGGGCAGGATGCGTTCGCTGAACTGTCGTGCTTCCAGGGCGAGTTCTACTCCTGCCTGACCAGACGTGCGGACGCGCTGTTCGAGCTGGCTGACGCCGTGCTGTGGGCAGACGGCCCGGTCGGATCCTCCCCACCCGCGCGGGGAGGGTCTGTCACACCATCGGCGCCACGCTGGTCTTATTTGTCGTCCCGCCCTCGCGGGGATGGTTCGGTCGACCACAAGGAGAGAACCGTGACTGTTCAGTCCAAGGAATTCGGCTTCGGTATGCCGTGGGAATCTCTGTACGGGTTCAGCCAGGCCGTGCAGGCCGGCGACACGCTCTACGTCTCCGGGCAGTTGTCGCACGACAGCGCCGGGGCCTTCGTCGGGGCGGGCGACTTCGAGCTCCAGGTGACGACGACCCTCGACAACCTCGACCGGGTGCTGGAGCACTTCGGCGCCACCCGCGACCAGATCGTCGAGACCACCGTCCTCGTCAAGGACCTGCGGGAGCACTTCGACACCGTCGCCCGCCTGCACGCCGCGTACTGCGGCAACCATCGGCCCACCAGCACCGTCATGGGCGTGTGCGACCTCGCACTGCCCGACCAGCTCGTCGAGATCGGCGCGGTCGTCCGCCTCGACCTGGAGGCGTAGTCTCCAACGCCGGCGGGAATGCACGGCCGCGGTCACCTGGGGGGCGCCACTGAGTGGATTCCATCTGGTGTCTTCCGTCTCGCCGGGGAGGAGGGGCGGGTCAGCAGCCCCGAGCCCGAGCGCAAGAGCTACGGCTCGTTCACCTCGTGCAGCGACCCGGACGGCAGCGGCTGGGTGCTCCAGGAAGTGACGACCCGGCTCCCCGGACGGTGACCTGACGGACGTCAGCCCGTCGAACGCCCGCTCCGTCGGACCGCCGTCGCCGGGTGATCCAGTAACGCCCGCCCCCGTGACACAGCCCCGCAGAACCGGAAAAACAGGAGCAGCAGTGAACGACACCTCCCGCACCTACGACGTCGTCGTCATCGGCGCGGGCCCCGTGGGCGAGAACGTGGCCGACCGGACCCGTGCTGCGGGGCTCAGTACCGTCATCGTGGAGAGCGAGCTGCTCGGCGGCGAGTGTTCGTTCTGGGCGTGCGAGCCCAGCAAGGCGCTGCTGCGGCCGGTGCTGGCACGCGCCGACTCGCTGGGCGTACCGGGACTGAGGCGGGCGGTGGACGGGCCATTGGACGTGGCAGCCGTCCTCGCGCACCGCGACGACATCGTCCGGCACTGGCAGGACGACGACCACGTCGCCTGGCTGAACTCGGTCTCTGTCGACCTCGTACGCGGCCACGGCCGCCTCGACGGACCCCGCCAGGTCGTGGTGAGCACCCCCGACGGCGAGACGGTGCGGCTCAGTGCCCGCCACGCGGTCGCCGTCTGCACCGGCAGCGGCCCGGCGATGCCAAACCTCCCCCATCTGGACGACATTCGTCCGTGGACCAACCGTGAGGCGACCAGCGCCGACCGTGTGCCCGGTCGTCTCGTCGTGGTCGGCGGCGGCGTGGTGGCCGTCGAAATGGCCACCGCCTG
>NZ_JBSFDW010000054.1:0-42843 GCF_053594115.1 Streptomyces sp. NPDC001970
GGAACCACATGCCGGCCCGGTGCACGAGATCCGACTCGCCCCGCCGGTATTTCTCGAGCATCGCCAACTGGGCAGGGTGCCCGGTGTACCGGACGGACTTGATCCGCCCGGCCACGGTCCAGATGCTGATGGTCCGTGCGTCGTGCTGCCACGACAGGATCCGGTCGTCGTAGGGCTGGGCCGCATCGGGGCGGAAGACGACCGGCTTCGACTCCGCACGCCTGCGCCGCTTCGAACCGGCCGGACCAAGGTTCCCCGCCCGGATGTTCGCACGCAACGTGGTGTAGGCGTCCACGACCTTCTTCACCGTGCGGACGGCCGGCTGGGCAGCCAGCCCGAACTCCGCCTTGAGACGGGCGTAGACCAGCTTCTGCAACTCGTTACGGGACGTGGCGCCGCGCTCGTACGCCAAAACCGATGCGGCATCAGCCGCCCGGTTGCACACGCGCAAGGTCGCCGCCAAAGCCGCCCCCACCTCGGGCGACGGCAACAGCTTCACCTGCACCACGACCTTCACCCCTTCAACCTAACCGCCACCACTGACAACAGCCGAAAGCACAGGTCACGACCAATGCGCAGAGATCTCCGCCGCTTCGCGGCTCCGCTCCAAGGACCCATTCCTCCCCGGCCTGAAGGCCGGGGCCTCCTGGGAGAAATCAGGTGAAGAAGCCGTCGAAGAACACGTTCGACATCAAGAAACGCGACAAGCCCCCCGCCCCCAACCACGTCAGCTACTCACTCACAGTCACCCGGCACCCGTCCCCACCTGCGAGAACGCCCTAAGTTAGGTCTTCATACCGATGAATCCGTCGCAGCGATCACGGAGCGCGGGACATGAGCGGCGCGCCGCCTTGTGACCGACCGCTCCACCGTCAGGACGCCGGACCGCTGCCGCCGGCGACGGTGATGTGCCGGCCGGTGACATACGCGGCTCCGCCGGCATCAGGAATGCGACCCTCTCGGCGATTTCCTGCGGCGAACCGAGCCGACCGCACGGGTCCGCTCGGTTCGCCGCAGCGAGCATCGCGGCCGCCTCGTCGCCAGACGCGCCCCAAGCTCTCCGCATCGGCGTCTCGATGGCCACCGGTGCCCCAGCGGACGAGCGCCGGACGCGTCGTCTTGTCGCAGGATCCCGACCTCGCGGGCCTGCCTGACGACCTATGTCGCATCGCGGCGAGCGCCCTGTCCGGGAGTGTCACGAATCAGGTGGGCACCCGCTCAGAAGGGACCCCTGATGGTCACGGACGATGGTCACCTGCTCGAGGACGCTGACGGCGTGTCGGTTGCGGTGCTGGACAGTGGCGTTGACGGTGCCGGTGGCATCGAAGACGACGATGGCGAGCCGCCAGGCGGCCGCCTTGCACGGGCTGAGCCCCCGGCTGATGGACGAGCTCGCGGAGCTCGCCGCCGACAGGGTCCGCGACGGCGGGCTGAAGCTGATGGGCGAGAGCGGGCTGCTGGTCGAGCTGACCCGGCACCTGATGCAGGCCGCCGTGGAGGCGGAAGTGGACCTGCACCTCGCGGAGGAAGCCAGCCGCACCGGCGGCCGCCGTTCCCGCTCGGGCGGCAATGTCCGCAATGGCTACCGGCCGAGGAAGGTGATGACGGAGGTCGGCGCCGTGACGGTGCAGGTACCGCGGGACCGGCTGGGCACCTTCCACTCGAGCCTGCTGGCGAAGTACGCGCGCAGCACGGGCGCCCTGGAGGAGATGGTCCTCTCGCTCACCGCGAAGGGGCTCACGTCGCCGGGTCTCCGCCGTGTGCTGTCCTGGGAAGGGGTTGGGACCCGCACGAGTACCGCAACGCCTGGGGGCGGTGGGGCTGTGTCGGCCCCACCGCGGCGGCGGTGCCGGATGAGTCAGGGGGCGAGCTGCTGGCTGATCTTCTCGGCGTGTATGCGGGCCTGCTCGTGAGCGTTGGCCAGGGAGGCCTCGTGAACCGGGATGAGGTGGGCGAGCGCCGGGACGACAGGGGCCTTGGTCAGCTCGGGGGCGAGGGTGGTGACGTCGAGGCCGAGGTAGGCGGGGTCGCCCAGGATGGACTCCAGGGTCGGGACGAGGAAGTCCTTGCCGTGGTTGGGGGTACCGGGGCCGTAGCCGCCACCGCGGGCGGAGATCACCACGGCCGGGCGGCCGGCGGAGGGGGCTACGCCGGTGCGGCTGATGGTCCGGCCGACGATGATGACCTGGTCGAGCCAGGCCTTGAACACCGACGGCATCGTGCGGTTGTACATCGGCACGGTGAACAGGTAGGCACTCGCCCCGAGGAACTCCGCGATGAGTTCGTCCTGAACGGCGGCAGCTGCGGCCTGCTCTGCAGTGTGCTGAGCGGGGTCGGTCAACTGGGCGGCGACGCCCGCCGCGCTCAGGTGCGGCACGGGTGAGGCGGCCAGATCCCGGTGGACGACCTCGCCCGTCCAGGCGTCCCGGAAGGAGTCGGCGACCTGGCGGGAGACCGAAGCGGTACCGATGGAGGAGGAGTCGAGGTGCAACAGGTAGGACATGAGAACGATCCCTTTTGTACGGGGTGATGGACGGAGGGCCGCGGTTCGTGCGACCCACCGAGCTGTGAGTGCAGCGGACCAGAGCGCGGGTCAGCCACGGGCGGCGTGATCGCCGGGCAGCGCGCATCCGGCCGGGCCGCAGACCCCCTCGGCGTCCCCGGCCGGGGTCTGGACGAGCTGCGGGTGGGCGGCGTCCCATACCTGCTGGAAAACGCCGAGGAGTGTGTCGGTGTCCTGGGCACCGGAGATGGCGTGCTGGCCGTCGATGACGAGGAAGGGCACCCCGCGGGCGCCGAGGGCGTTGGCGCGGCGGGCCTCGTCTTGGACCTGCTGCCGAAAACGGCGCTCCACCAGGGCCTGCCGGGTCTCGTCTCGGTCCAGGCCGAGTTCGTCGCTCAGTTCGAGCAGCGCCTCCATGTCGAAGAGCGAGCGGGCTTCGCCGAAGTAGGCGCGAAAGCTCAGGTGCCACGCCTCCGTGTGCTTGCCCTGGGCGGTGGCATGGGCAAGGAACTCGTGGGCCAGTTGGGTGTTGGCCTTCTTGTTGTCCAGCACGATGTAGGGCCTCAGCCCCTCGCGCTCGGCCAGCACCTCGACCCGGCTGGTGGACGCCTCGGCCTGGGCGTCGTCCAGCCCGTACTTCTGCTTCAGCATCTGCCGGGTGGGCACCGCGGGGCTGCTCGGCAGGTCGGGGTCCAGCGGGAAGGAGCGGTGGATGAGCTCGATGTCGCCGCCATGGGTGAACCGCTCCACGGCTTTGTCGAGACGATGGTTGGCCAGACCGCACCACGGGCACGTGAGGTCGGACCAGATTTCCACCATCACGGCGGGCACCTCCAATACTTACGCTTTGGATGTAGCGCCATGATGGACCAGTATGGAAGGCCATACAAAAGGCACATGCGTGTGTGCGACCGGAAGGGAATGTGCGCCATGGACACAACCGCAGGTCAGGTCGCAGGCAAGACGGACACCGCAGCATTCTCGGGGCCCTGCGCCCGCTGGCCGGTGGAAAACAGGGAGATCATCCGGCACATCCTGGACCGGGCCGGCGACAAGTGGAGCGCGCTCGTGATCGCCGCCCTGGACGACGGCCCGCTGCGCTACACCGACCTGCTGCGCCGCATCCCCGGCATTTCCCAGCGCATGCTGACCCTCACCCTGCGGCAGTTGCATCGCGACGGACTAGTCACCCGCACCGCCTACGCCGAGGTGCCGCCGCGCGTGGAGTATGCCCTCACCCCCCTGGGCCTCACCCTGCACGACATCGTGGTGTCCCTGATCGACTGGGCCGGCATCCACCACGACGAGATCCGGGAGAACCGGGCCCGCTTCGACACAGCCACCAAGCGAAGCCCCGCAGAACGAGGGGGAGTGTCATGAATCAGAACGACGACGGCCCACGGCAGCGATCGGAGACTACGCGGGCCAGGCATTGAGAGCCATCGAGAACATGCAGACTGCTCTCACTGCCGCCGGCGCGTTCGGCAGCACGGCGAATCCCCTGATTCCAGGGGTACGTTGGACGATTTCCATGTCGATGCCGAGGCGGGAAGCGTGCTCGACGACGGCCCAGCTGACCGCTGCTGAGACCAAGGTCGGTCAGGAGACCAAGGCCCTGTTCGGCAAGGGACGGAAGTACCAAGACCAGTGGACGGCCCGCTGAAGAATGCGAACGCTGCGGCGAAAGCCGCCGACGACGCGGCCTGCTGAGCCGCACCCCGCCGCGCCCTGCGGCGGGTGCAACGGACACGCGCCCCACTCCGTCTATGCGGTCGTACCGAACCACAGGAGAAGCCTCACGTGACCCGCGTCTTCCGCTAGGCCCACACCCCGTGCGGGTCCGCGTGCACGGCGGCGAGCCGGTCTGGTTGCCCGATGACCACGACCAGCACCTACCGGACGACATTCGGTAAGCAGACGAACAGGGCCGTTGTGGAGTGGTTGGAGATCCGCGATCAGGGCGTCGGCCAGTGGTTCGGGGCTGAGGCGGCCGTGATGGGCCAGATTCTGGGTGAGGCGTGCAAGTCCGGTGTCGATGTCTTCGCCGCGGCGTTCGATGAGCCCGTCGGTGTACAGCACCAGGGTGGCGCCGGGCTGATAGGAGAGTGTGGCCTGGGTTCTGACCGCTTCAGGTTCCCATGCCCCAAGAGGCGGATCGGCTGCTTCGTCCAAGACCTCGACGGTGCGTCCGTCGGGGCCGAGCAGCAGGGGCGGGGGGTGGCCGGCGCGGCTGTAGGTGATGGTGCGGGTGGTCCTGTCGATGAGGGTCTGGACGGCGGTGGTCGCCACGGCGTCCTCGACGGAGACCGCATAGCAGGCAAGTGCTTTCAGGGCGCGGGCAGGGCTGCCTGTTGCGTGCACGGCGGTGCTCAGCGCGCTGCGGAGCCGGCCCATGACACCGGCGGCGGTCAGGCCGTGGCCGACCACGTCCCCGACTGCGACCGCGAGCTGGTCGGGGCCGAACTCGAAGAAGTCGTACCAGTCGCCGCAGACATTCAGCGTGGTGGCCGGCCGGTAGCGCACCGCAACGTCACTGCATGGGGGCTGGCAGCATGGCCCGCTGCAAGCTCACGGCGATCTCGCTTTCCCGCGCGTGAGCGCGCCGCAGTCCTTCGTTGATCTCCTGCAGCTCCTGGGACCGGGCCAGCAGCGTAGCTGTCATGGCCTCCTCGTCGCTCAGCTTCTTGCCGCTCTGCGGAACGGCACGGGCACGGACCAGAGCACTGACCTCCGCCACCCGTGAAATGATCAGAACGACCTGACCGTCTGGGCCCAGGACCGGCGCGTTGACCGTGCTCCAGGACTGCTGCTCGAAGTGCCCTGGCCGGCCGGGCACCTGAGCCTCGTACCGCTCCAGCGCCATACTGTCCGGCTTCCGCGTGGTGAGCACCCGCTCCACGGACGCGCGCAGACGGTTGCCCGGCGCCTGCGGGTCCTGCCGGTCCTGCGGGAACACGTCGAACACCGAACGGCTCACCGGCTCCTCCCGGGAGCGGCCGGAACTGTCCAGGAACGCCTGATTGGCATCCACCATGACCAGATCCGGCGTCAGGAGCAGCGTCGGACCCGGGAACGCGCGAAAGACCGCCGCATAGTCCGACAGAACCTCACCACTGCTGGGATCGCTATCCTCAGACCTCTACCCCAGCCACGCTTCCACCGGCCGCCCGACACTCCTGGTCCTGCGCCGGTCAGCGGCCGCACGCAGCAGTGTCAGCGATTTCCCATAGGTTTGTCTGATGAGTTCTTCTCTGAGCGTCTATCTGCTCAACGTGGCCGCTACGCGCGCCCTGGTCGGATCCGGCGATGACCAGTTGCTGGAGGTGATTCGCAGCAACTTCGGGGACGACCTGGCCCGCGACGACGACTATCACAGCCACGCGATCGGGCAGGGCGCCCCCACGGCAGACGAGGCACTGCGCGCGGTCATCCACGGCGGGCCCTTCAGCGAAAACCGGGACCACTCCTTCCAGTACGGCTACGCCTACCAGCGGATGTGCTCGCTTACCGGCGTGTTCCTGCCCAACGACTGCTTCACACCGCACAGGGGCGACTGGCTGTCAGTTGTCGACCAGGGTCTGAAGGCTCTGGGCATCACCGCCGTGTCCGTGGCCGCCTTTAGTCACGGCGACCCGCCCGCTCCACTGCCGTACACCTTCACACCGGGCTGCGGCGAGTGGACGCCAGATCACATCGCCCAGGCACTGCAGCAGTTCGAGGCCACCAAGCGCGCGGTCGACGAGTCGGGACAGGCCCCGCCGCTGGAGCCCGAAGTCGTGGAGGCCGTCATGCAGTGCCTCGACTGGATGCGGCACGCAGAGGCACGGCCCGGCTTCGGCGTTATCGGCTTCCGCTGCTGAAGTCGTGGATGGGGCGACCGGATGGCCGCCCCATCCACCGAATCGCTGCGGTCCTGGGGCCGCCCGGTGCCGTCGGGTCCCGGACGAAGTCCTTCAGTGCCGCCGCTCGGGCTTACGGGGTGACGCAACCGGCCCTGTCGAGCGGCGTCGCCCGGCTGGAGGAGGAGCTCGGCGTGAAGCTCTTCGACCGCTCACCGCGCAGGGTGAGGCCCACCGAGCACGGCGCACGGATCCTGCCCCTGATCGAGTACGTCCTCAGTGGCCTCGAGGTGCTTGCCGCCGAGACCCAGCGGCTGGCCCGTCCGGTCACGGAAACGATCCGCATGGGTGTGTCACTCCTGATCGCGGCCGAACTCGTCGCCCGCGCCTTCGATGCCGCCCGCACCCTGGAGCGTCCACGCGACCTGGTCCTGCGGGAGGCGGACCTCGACCCCCTGCGCGCCGGCCTGCAGGCGGGCCGGCTGGACATCGTGCTCGTCCCCGCCGTGCCCGGCATGCCCACCCTGCGGCACCGCATCATCGCCCGTGAACCGGTGGTCGTGATCGACCCCGCCGCCTCCGGGGACGACAGCCCGGTCGAACTCAAGGCCGGAGCGGACGCCGCCTACATCCCCGGACCGAGCACCTGCGGACTGACCACCTTCACCACCGAACTCTTCCACAGCCACGACGTGGCGCTGCGTGCCTACCCTGGCGAAGCCGCCAGCTTCCGGGCGGTGGACGAGTGGGTGGCGATGGGCCTGGGTGCAGCACTCCTGCCTCGCTCCAAGATCACACACGAGCACACGAGCTGCCGCCCCCTCCTCCAGGCCGGGGCACCCGTCGAGGTCGCCTATGAGGCCGTCTGGGACTGCGACACCCCTCTTGGAGCCGACCTGGAGGAATTGGTCACGGCTCTCACCGTGACCGGAGAGGCCGCACTGGCCGGGCGCGACACGGCATCCCGAGGAGCGGGAGATTAGCCAGGTGCGGCCGCCGGACTCGCGCACATAGGGGATGAAGGCGGGAGAAAACGACCTCGGGCTGTGCTGCGAACCGCTCGCCTACCCACGGTAGGTTTCCAGCAGCCGTAGCCAGACCTCGCTGATCGTCGGGAAGGCGGGGACGGCGTGCCAGAGTCGTTCGACCGGCGCCTCGGTGGTGACCGCGATGGTTGCCGAGTGCAGCAGTTCTGCGACGCCTGGGCCGACGAAGGTGACCCCGGCCACGGTGCCGCGGTCGGTGTCGACCAGCATGCGAGCCTTGCCGCGGTACCCCTTCGCGTACTGGACGGCGCCGTCGACGCGGGCGATGTCGTAGTCCACCACCTTGACCCGGCGCCCGGTGCGCTCCGCTTCCCGTGTGGTCAGGCCGACGGCGGCGACCTCGGGGTCGGTGAAGATCACCTGCGGCACGGCTTCGCTGTCGGCGGTGGCGACGTGTGCGCCCCATTTGCTGTCGTCCACTGGTTCACCGTGGGCGCGGGCCGCGATCACGGCGCCCGCGATCCGAGCCTGGTACTTGCCCTGGTGCGTCAGCAGGGCGCGGTGGTTGACATCGCCGACGGCGTAGAGCCATCCGTCCGTGACGGCGCTGACCCGGAAGGTGTCGTCGACGGTCAGCCAGTCGCCGGGAGCGAGACCGACGGTCTCCAGGCCGATGTCGCCGGTACTCGGGGCCCGGCCGGTCGCGAACAGAATCTCGTCGGCGGTCAGCTGCCCGCCGTCCGCCAGGGTGATGCGTGCCTCCCCGTCGGCTCCTTCCTCCCGTGTCACGGCCGTGACGGAGGCTCCGAAGCGCAGGTCGACGCCCGCCTCACGCAACGCGTCCGCGACCATCTCGCCAGCGAACGGCTCCATGCGGGGAATCAGCCCGCTGCCGCGGACCAGCATGGTCACCTGAGCGCCGAGGGCGCGCCAGGCGGTGGCCATTTCGACGGCCACCACGCCGCCGCCGACCACGACGAGACGACCGGGCACACGGTCGGCGCTGGTCGCCTCACGGTTGGTCCAGGGACGAATGTCGTCCAGATGGGGGAGGTCCGGCATTGCTGGGCCAGTGCCGGTGCAGACGGCGACCGCGTGGCGGGCACTGAGCCGCACGGTCTCGCCGTCGGGGGTGCTCACCACCACCTGGCGGGGTCCGTCGAGGCGGCCGTGGCCGCGTACGAGGTCGACAGAGACCGACTCCAGCCAGGCGACGTGGTTGTCGTCCTGCCAGCGCCTGACGATGTCGTCGCGGTGCGCGAGGACGGCTGCCACGTCCAATGGCCCGTCCACCGCCCGCCTCAGTCCCGGTACGCGGAGGGCGTCGGCGCGTGCCAGCACCGGCCGCAGCAGCGCCTTGCTGGGCTCGCACGCCCAGAACGAACACTCGCCGCCGAGCAGCTCGCGCTCCACGATGACGCTACTGAGCCCCGCAGCACGGGTCCGGTCGGCCACGTTCTCGCCCACGGGGCCCGCACCGATGACGACGACGTCGTAGGTGCGGTGGGTGTCGTTCACAGCTGTTTCCTGCGTCTTTCTCGGGTTTCGCGGGCTTGGATTCTCAGGGGAGGGCGCGCGCGGTTGTCCAGGCCCACCTCCCCGCGGCCGCGGTGCTCGGCCGTTCCGGCCGGCCGGGGGGACCGAAGGCCGTCAGCCCCGCCGGGAGCTGCGACTTCACCGGATGACTGCAGTTCGATAGGGCAGATGGCCTGAAACGCCCAACCGTTGCCTGAAGGTGACCGCATGGCGAACTCCGCGCGGGTGGTTTCGATGTCGGAGACCATTCACCTTCATAGATTCGGGCTCCGCAACCCGATCTGTCCCAGTTGAGCAAGTGCCGGCCCGGCGCTTGATGCGCCACCCGTCAAACAGGCGACGGTGATGTCTGCGCCGATTTGCCACGCCCAAAGAGGAGCTGAAGGCGGCGAAGGTAACCGCTACCAACCTCCCCGTTTCGCTTCAGGTGGCTGAGCTGGGCTGACCTCGTCCAGGTGCCACGTGTCGCCGGCCTCGGCCGGCACCGCCGCAGCTCGCGGGCATAGGCCGGGCCGAACTTCGCGCACCACTGCCGGATCGTCTCGTGCGAGACGATCACCCGCGGGCGGGCATCAGCTCCTCGACCCCGCAGAAGACCTGAGCATCGTCCCAGGTACTCGGCTCACCAACCAAGTTGACAGTGCCCACGCGACGTTACCCGCTACACCACTCCTCAGGACGCAACCCGCCTCGGTATAGCAGCCCCAACAATGCCCGGCGAGAACGAAAGGACGGGGCCGTTCCTCAGAATGCACACCAGCCACGCTGGAGGGGCGCCTCGCCCTGGCAGCCCGCCCAACGACGAACCCCGCCCTTCCGCGCTGGAAGGACGGGGCTTGCGGTGGGGGCACGTTCGCACGATCGTCGACAGGGACGGTGCGGTGCAGGTCAACCGGAATCTGCCCAACGGGGTCGGGACGGTGCTGCGGGAGATCGGCGATCCACGTCCATGCGGTCCACGTGCCGTGTCAAGGGTCCGGTGGTGCCAGGCGTTTTCA
This sequence comes from Streptomyces sp. NPDC001970, assembly GCF_053594115.1. Taxonomy (NCBI): domain Bacteria; kingdom Bacillati; phylum Actinomycetota; class Actinomycetes; order Kitasatosporales; family Streptomycetaceae; genus Streptomyces; species Streptomyces sp. NPDC001970. The sequence goes on from NZ_JBSFDW010000054.1 coordinate 9,863, forward strand.
CGTCCGCCCTGGGGCACGTCATCCGCCGGCGGCGTCCTCGGCCTCCCAGCGCAGCAGGTCGCCCGGCTGGCACTTGAGCACCTCGCAGAGCGCGGCGAGCGTCGCGAAGCGTACCGCCTTGGCGCGGCCGTTCTTGAGTACCGCCAGGTTGGCGGGCGTGATCCCTACGCGGTCCGCGAGCTCGCCCACGGACATCTTCCGCCTGGCCAGCATCACGTCGATGTCGACGGCGATCGGCATCAGATCACCTCGTCCAACTCGGCCTGCATCTGCGCCGCTTCGACGTCGCGCGCGACGGCCTGGGCGAGCAGTATCCGCAGCACGAGCACGATGAGCGCGACCCCCAGGATGGCCACGCCAACCCCGCCCATGATGACGGTGACGCCCGGGTCGTCCCGCTGGCCCGGCGCATTGAGGACCGTGACCGCGAACCACAACAGGGCAGCCGCCACGATCGCGCCGATCACGACGTCCACGTACCGGAAGGCGGCGTGGGAGAACACGGTTCCGCGTCGCACCATCGCCACCAGCCGCCATACGCAGACCAGGGCTACCTGGGCCGACACCATGCCCAGGATCGTGATCACGCGCAGCGGGGTCAGAGGGAGCGACCCGTCCTCCGGGTCGGTGGCCAACGCCCACACCATCAATGCCTGTACGAACACGGTGCCGGCGAGCACCACCGCGAGCACGGCGCGCAGCGCACCCACTGTCAGCTTTCCCATGATCCATCCTTCCATCGACTTACGATGGGAATCTATCGACTCTCGATAGGTGAAGCAAGAGCTGGGGCGGCGGGTGCGCCGGCGGGTTCGCACCGTGACGGGACGCCGCCGCCCCCTCCCATGGCATGGCGGTTGCGCGAGCCGTCTTGATCTTGTCGAAGTCGGCCTCGCTTGAGCACAAATCGGACGCCACCCGACTACGCCGAAGCCCTGCGCGAGAGCCCCCGTTTCTTGCGGTTGCGGGCCTGGTCGGCCTTGTCCGGGATGGTGCAGCGGATACCGCGGCGTCGCAGGTAGGCCCGGTTCGATGTCGGCGATGGAAGCGGTTTCGCCACCGCTGGGCACCTGGCCGCCTACGCGGGGCTTGCACCCGCCACCCGCCAATCCGGCTCGTCCATCCGCGGCGAACAGCCATCCCGGCGAGGCAACCGACAGCTCAAACGGGCGTTCCATCTCGCCGCCTTCGCATCCCTGTCACAACCGGACTCACGCGCCTACTACGACAGAAGACGACGGGAAGGCAAACACCCATCGCCGCGATCATCTGCCTCGCCCGGCGCCGCATCCACGTCCTCTTCGCCATGCTCCACGACGGCACCTTCTACCAGCCACCCACCTCGGCTACCGCTTGACGAGAACCATGGGGGCACTTTTTCCTCGCCCCTGCGGCGTGCTGGTGGGCCCGGCAGACGGTGGAGTCGACGTTGAGGTCTCAGGTGATCAGGTCCTTCGCCTCTGCGCGGGCCTGGAGCCGGGTGAGGATCCGCTGCCAGGTGCCGTCACGCTGCCAGCGGCGGAACAGGTCGTACACCCGGGCCCACGGCCCGTGCTGCTCGGGCACGTCCCGCCAGGGGATGCCGGTGCGGAAGCGGAACCGTATGCCGTCGATCAGCTGCCGCCGGGTCCATATCGGCGGTCGACCCGGCTTCTTGCCCGTCGGCAGCAGCGGCTCCAGCACAGCCCACTGCTCGTCCGTCAGATCTCCACGTGTCACGAACCAAGATCATTTCACATCAAGATCCACTTTCGATACACGCCCTACTGCAGCACCTGCCGGAGCCCAGGTGACCTGTTACGGCGGCGCCATAAGCTACAAGACGTCCCCCGTGAACGATTGGCCGGCAGTTCCCGACTGGGCTGGCCCCACCACATCCCGCTGCAACGACATCAATGTCAAGCCCAATGTCAGCACCCATGTGGCCGTCTGCTACAGCGAGGAATGGTGTGACACCCCGGGTATCTGGATCTCTGCCAACACATGGGGGACGCCGGACACCAACGTCCCGGACGGCGAGTACTTCTACCTGGACTTCGACCGCCCCAGCAGCGGGCTCGCCGCCTACCGATCTGACGCGGTCATCACGTGGGGCCCCGGCGCGTAGCAGCATCCGACCGGACCTGCCCCCGGGATGACGAAAGCGTCCCCTCCTGCCCGTAGGCGAGAGGAGGCGTCATGCTGTCAGCAGAGGAGGAACTGGGCGAGGATCCCGGCGCCAGCGCCGAGGACGGTGGCGCCGCGAGGCCTGGCCGCTCGTGGTGAGTGTGGCCGTCATCGGGACCGCGCTCTCTCGTGAGCGGTGGTGGCTGTCCGGCTCCAGCCCGACCGCCCCGCAGACCTCCTTGGCCCGCATCCCGCGCCGGTACCGTCCTCGACTTCCTCGGGCTCGTGGCTCGCCCTCACCGCCCGGCGGGCACGGCACGTTGCGGTCCCGGTGTGCCGGAGCCGCGGTTCCCCGAGGCGGAGAGCACACCCTTCCGTGTGCGCACTCCACCTCGGTCGTGCACGACGTCGTCGCGCGAAGCGGTCAGGTGTTGTCGATGCTGACGTCGCCGCCGCAGCCGTTGCCTATCTTGGTGGCTTCGAGTTTGTAGTAGCCGTAGAGGCCGTAGATGCGTTCGTTGTGATTGCCGGTCTGGCCGGCACGCACGACCACGTTGTTGGCGATGTCGCGCACCTTCCAGCTGAACTTGCACCCCTGGTACGGCCAGATGCCGATGTCGACGAAGTGGCCGGACGGGTTGGCGGCGACGCTGTATGTGTGACAGGTGTCCGGCAGCCACCAGTAGGCGCCGTTGACGGCGCAGGTGCGCTGCAGGGCATGAGCGGTGCCGGTGCTTCCCAGGGCGACGACGGCGGTGGTGGCGATCGTGAGAGCCACGGCTCGTGTGACGGCCTTCATGGAGTTCCTCCCCCTCGAACTGCTGTGTCCTGTCGGCATGTTGGGCCAGGCGGCGTTGGTTCGGCGTGGCCAGATACTAGCCAACATCTGATCGAGATGTGTGGGGTTCGTGACGAGGATGTGCACAGCGCGATCCGTGTCGTGGCGGATGTCCGGCCGACGGAACCGGATGGCGACGGTGCATGCGCGAGGTCCCCTTCCCCACGGAGCGGAGTCGCACGGACCCGCTTTGTCCCCGGCATCGGACCCGCTGCGTCGATCCCGTCGTACGCGCGGCGCCCGACGGCGCGATCGGGATGCGGCGCGGCTCGAACTCGCCAGCTCGACTGAGGCAGAGCTCACCGACTCCTAGCCGCTCATGCCGGGGCGTTCGGCGGGGACCTCTCACGCGCTCAGGCAGCCCACGGTGCCCTCACCGCCACCACGAGGACGTGGTGACCGAAACACATGACTGCTCCCAGCGCCGTTGCCCCAGGGCAACGGCGCTGTCCGGTAGCCGAGCCAGCGCTGGGCGGGCAGGTTTGGACCTCCGAGAGGCAGAGTCGGACCTCTCAGCCGCCAAGATCGAAGCGGAGTCCGCGCCGTACCTTGCTTGCGCTCTGCCGCACCGAGAACTGGGGCTGCCGCCCGGGCGGGCCATGAACACGAAAAGGTGCTTGGCCGCGGCGCGCGCGATGTCCGCGCCGAAGCCGGCTTCGACCAGGGACAGCGCCAGGTCAATGCCGGTGGTGATACCGGCCGAGGTGATGAAGCGCCCGTCCCGTACGAAGACCGCGTCACGTGCGACACGGAGCACTGGCCCCGGCTGCGCCGCATGATCGGCCGCGGCGTCCGCACCGCCTGGGAGAACGCCTTCCCCCAGCTGCGCATGACGGCCACGACGGCATCGGCGGCTGCAGCAGCGTGAATCTGGACGAGGTCCCCTCGCACCACCGGCGGCTGCTCACCGATGCCCTGGAGCTGGGGAGCGGATACGGGCTGGCGCTGATGGGCGGCTACGCCGTGCAGGCGCACGGGCTGGTACACCAGCCCAGCCAGGACTGGACTTCGCCACCGTCCACCCAGCCCCGATGCAAGAGATCATCACCACGCTCACCGGCGGGCTAACCGCCCGCGGCTGGGACATCACCGTCATCGACATCCAGCCGCTCAAAGCCCGCTTCCTGGCCGCCGACCCCACCAGCGGCCACGCCTGCGAAGTCGACGTACTCAAGGAAGCCCTGTGGCGGCCGCCCGTCGTCCTCGACGTCGGCCCTGTACTCGCGCTGGAGAACCTGATCGGTACCAAGGTCCGCGCGCTCGCCGACCGGGACTGCCCCGCGACTTCATCGACGTCCACGCCGCCCGCAACCTCTACACCGCCGGCCGACCTGGAAAACCTCGGCGCCCGCCACCCCGACGAATTCGACCTCACCGAACTCCACGACCGCCTCGAAACCCTGGAATTGGGTCAGCGACACGGAGTTCACCACCTACGGCCTCACCACCGAACAGATCACCGCCCTGCGCGCATGGGCCCAGGAGTGGCTCGACGACCTCGCCCAGCGCCTCGCCGAAGGCACCCACGCCGACGGCGACGACGCCCCGTACGCTCTCTGAGCGGAGGGGCCGCTGTACACGCCGGGCGACGCCGTGCCAGGCTCCCGGCCGGCTGGCTCGCAGCGAACGTGTGCCGTTCGGAAACTCATCGCGGCTGGTCATGCCACATACCTTGTGGGGCTCGTACGTCATCGCCGCAGGTCGGGATGGTACAGCGGTCTCGGCCGGGACCATGTCCGCGTGATGGTTTCGCTGCTGTACAAGGTGGTCCGCCGGTTGTTGTCCGTCCCTGGGGTGCTGCTGGGCCGCGACACCGCCAAGGACGCCGAGTTGCTTGTACTCCGGCATGAAAACGCGGTGCTGCGCCGTCAGATCGCTGGCCCGGTCCGCTACGAGCCCGGGGACCGGTTCTGGCTGGCCGCACTTTCCAGCCTGATACCCCGTCGCCGCTGGCGCGAAGTCTTCCCGATCACGCCGGGACACTACTGGCCTGGCACCGCAGGTTCATTCTGCGTATCTGTACTCGTTGATCAGGCCCGTACGGCTCCAAAATGGCTGCACAGCCCGTGACCTGGGACATCTCGTCTCGGCGGCGGTACGGCACCATCGGTAGGTGTGCTCGTACGGATGCTCTATCTGGTCGCCACGCGGATCTTCGCGTGGCTTGTTCTGCTGTGTCGATCCTCCGCAGCGAAGGAGGTGGAAATGCTGATCTTGAGGCATGAGGTCGCAGTGCTGCGCCGCCAGGTCGCCGCACCGAAACCGAGCTGGCCGAACCGGGCACTGCTCGCCGCCCTGGCCAGGCTACTCCCCGGGCACTGCGCGGCCACCGCATCGTCTCCCCGCGCACCCTACTCGCCTGCCACCACCGTCTGGTCAAGGAAAAGTGGACGCAGCCGCCGTCCGCGGGACGCCCACCCGTACCCGACGACCTGCGCGACCTGCGCATCCGGCTCGCAGCCGAGAACTCGCGGTGGGGCTTCCGGCGTGTGCACGGCGAGTTGCGGCGCCTGGGGGGCACAAGGTCAGCGCGTCGACAGTCCGGCGGATCGTACGCGCAGCCGGCCTCGGACCGGCGCCGCGCCGCCATCAGGCGCGCGGCAAGTGGTCCGCGTCCTCAAGGCTCAGGCAGATGGACTGCTGGCCACCGACCTGTTCCATGTGGACACGGTCGGCCTGCAGCGCCAGCATGCCCTGTTCGTCATGGAGGTGCGCACCCGCACTGTGCACATCCACGAGTACCAACATGCGGCCTGAGCTGCACAGATGAGGTTGTCGGCAAGGGCAAGGTCACGGTTTGAGAGTGCGAGCGACGTGCGCGTGGGCGCGGCCCTCGAGCTCGGTCTGCAGTGCGAAGAAGACATGGGCGGCCCGCAGGCCCGCCCAGTGCTGGGGTAGCACTTCGGTGGGAAGGCCCGGGTCCAGGTAGGGAAGCCTGCGCCAGCTGGTCAGCGCGCGGATGTAGTCGGCGAATGCCGTGGCGTCATCGGCCTGCGGCTGCTGCTGCCATCGCTCCAGAACGGGCTGCTGGGCGGCGATGAAGGTCTTGTACCGCAGGTCCAGCTCGTCCAGATCCCACCACTGTCGCACCTTCTCGGGAAGCGCTGTGAACGCCAGGTAATCGGAGCGCAGGAGGTCGGCGTACTCCGTCAGACCGAGGCGTCCCAGCATGGCCGTGGTGCTCTCGTACAGATGGGCCGGTGCGATCCACACCCCTGGCGCGACCGCGCCGAAGCCCATGCCGGACAGGCGTGAGCGGAGCTGGTGTCGCTTGCTGCGCTCCGACTCCGGCACGGAGAAGACCGCGACCACCCACCCGTCGGCCAGAGAGGGGCGCTCCCGCCGGAAGATCCGTTCGTCTCCTTCCTGGAGGATCTCGCGTGCTTCCGGGGAGAGTTCGTAGCCTGCGAGACCGTCTTGGCGACGCGCTTCCAGGATGCCGCGCCGCTTGAGTCGACTGATGGAGGAGCGAACGGCCTGCTCGTCGACTCCCAGGTCGCCGAGCAGGGCGATCAATGAGGCAATGGAGAGCCAACCGTCGTGCCGTCGGCCGTAGAGTCCGTACACCGTGACGATGAAGGTTCGCGGGGAAACGGACGCCGTCCCTTGGTCTGTCTGCGCAAGGGTGCCCTCGCCCGACAGTTCACCGGCCACGGATGTACTGGTCATCCGACCACCGTACCAACCGTTCAGTTCGCCTTCGTACGCAGTCGGAAACGCTGGATCTTGCCGGTGGCCGTCTTGGGCAGCTCGGCGCAGAAGGTGACGGCCCGCGGGTACTTGTAGGGGGCGATGGTGCTCTTCACGAACGCCTGGAGTTCGGTCGCTTTCCCGTCGCCCGCCTCGATGCCCTCCCTCAAAACGACGAAGGCGTGAACGAGGGATCCTCGCTGGGGGTCGGGGTCACCGACGACGGCCGCCTCGGCGACGTCCGGGTGGGCGAGCAGCGCCTCTTCGACCTCCGGGGCGGCGATGTTGTAGCCGGAGGAGATGATCATGTCGTCGTTGCGCGCCTGGAACCAGTAGTACCCGTCGGCGTCCCGTGTGTAGACGTCACCGGTGATGTTCCATCCGTGCCGGACGTAGACCATCTGTCGTTCGTCGGACAGGTAGCGGCAGCCGGTCGGGCCCTGGACGGCGAGCCGACCGGGGGTTCCGTCAGGCACGGGTCTGCCGTCCGCGTCCAGGATGGTGGCGCGGAAGCCCGGGACCACCCGGCCGGTGGAGCCGGGACGGATGTCGTCGTCGGCCGCCGAGATGAAGATGTGCAGCATCTCGGTACCGCCGATGCCGTTGATGATGCGTATCCCGGTCGCCTGCTCGAACTCCTGCCACACCGGCAGCGGAAGATGCTCGCCGGCTGACACGCACCGGCGGAGGTTCTTCAAGGAGTCGGCCCGGCCTGCGTTGAGGATGGCCTTGTAGGCCGTGGGGGCGGTGAAAAGGACAGTGGCACCGTGTTCGGCGACCGCGTCCGCGAGATCGGCGGGAGCAGTCCGTTCCAGCAGCAGTGCCGAGGCGCCTGCTCTGAGGGGGAAGACGACCAGACCGCCGAGGCCGAAGGTGAAGCCGAGCGGCGGGGTGCCGGTGAACACGTCGTCCGGCGTGGGCTTGAGAGTGTGGCGGGAGAAGGTGTCGGCATTGGCCAGCACATCCCGGTGGAAGTGCATGGTGGCCTTGGGCCGGCCCGTCGTACCGGACGTGGGCCCCAGCAGGACGACATCATCGGCGGCCGTGTCGACGGCGGTGTACTGCCCATTCTTGCCCGACGCCCGAACGGTGAGGTCGGCCGGATCACCGTCATTGCCGTAGTACAGGACGGAAAGAGCGTCACCGGCCGCCGCGCGCATCTCGTCCGCGAATCGGTGGTCGCACACGGCGAGCGTGGGCCGGGTCAGCTCGATCAGCGATACCAGTTCCTTGGCGCGCAGCAGCGGGACGGTGGTCACGACTACTCCGCCCGCCTTGACGACGGCGAGCCAGCAGGCGACCAGATAAGGGGTGTTCGGGCCTCGGAGCAGGACACGGCTGCCGGGTACGAGGCCCAGGTCCTCGGCGAGCACCTGAGCGATCCGGTTGGTGTGCCGCTGCAGATCGCCGTAGGTCCAGGTCTCGTCCGGCGTGCGCAGAGCGGGACGGTCCGCCCCGTACCGCCGAATCGTCTCGTCGAGGAGCACTTCGGCGCAGTTGAGACGCTCGGGATACTGCAGTTCAGCGAGATCGAAACGGAATTCCGGCCACTGCGACACGGGGGGCAGGTGGTCGCGGCAGAACGTGTCGCGGTGCGCGGACGGTGAGAGCTGCATGGCGGGGCTCCCTTCCAGGGAGTGTCCGGGGACGCGAGGAGAAAGTGTCGGGCCGCCGCCGGGGAAGCGGCAGCCGTGGTGCACGTTCAGCGTGGTGCGGCTCAGCGGGACGGCGGCGGCGCATCCTGGTAAGCCCCGGACAGCAGGTGGCCCGCGCCGGGGGCGATGGCCGGCAGGCCGAGAGCCCGCATCATCTGGTGGGCCGTCGCGATCGAGGCGGAGAGCACGGGCTTGCCCAGTTCCTGCTCGACGATCTCCACGGATTCGAGTGACGGCATCTGCACACAGGCCGAGAGCACGACGGCGTCGGCATCGCTGTGGTCCAGGGTGCGGACGATGGGGATGAGGGCGCGCGGGTCGTGGGCGGCGACGTCCAGGTTGTCGGGGATCTCCAGCGCCGTGTGGTCGCCCACCTCGATGCCCTCGTTGCGGATGTAGTCCACGACGGTCCGGGTGAGCGGCTTCAGGTAGGGCGCGACAAGGGTGATCGAGCGGGCCTTCATGGTGTGCAGTGCGCCGACCAGCGCGCCGGCGCTGGTGACGACCGGTGCGGGCGCGCCGTTGTCCTGGGTGATCGCGGTCAGTTTGTCTTCGGAGGCGCGGTGGTAGCCGTGGCCCATGCTCATGATCGCGACGAGACAGGCGTATCCCAGTACGTCGACGCGGGCGTCCGACAGCTCGGCCGCGCACCGGCCGGAGTCGGCGTCCATCGCGGCCAGTTCCTCCTTGACCACGTGCTTCATGCGCATGCGGCTGGAGTGGAAGGTGAACCGCTCCGGTGCGACCGACTCACGGGCCCGGAACAGTGCGGGTATCTCGGTCTCCATCGTGACGTTGGAGCTCGGCACGATCTGTCCGATGCGGAAGGTGCGGGCTCGTTGGTTCATCGTGCGTCCACCACCGGGTTGCGCAGGGTGCCGAGGGACTCGATGGTCGCCTCGACCACGTCGCCGGGGGTGAGGAACTGCTGCGGCGTGAAGCTCGCGCCGACTCCGGCCGGTGAACCGGTGGCGATGACATCACCGGGCTCCAGCGTCACTCCTGCGCTGATGTCGGCGATGAGGTCGGGAATGCGGAACAGCATGTGCCGGGTGTTGCCCTTCTGCTTCACTTCGCCGTTGACGCGCAGGGACAGATCGAGATCGTGCGGATCGGCGATGTCGTCGGCGGTGCGGATCGCGGGACCGAACGGCGCATAGGAGTCCTGCCCCTTGGAGTAGAACCACTGTCCGGATCGTCGCTGGTCGCGGGCGCTGATGTCGTTGATGATGCTGTAGCCGAACACGTACCGAAGGGCGTCCTCGGGCCGGACCGACTTGGCTGTTCTGCCGATGACCACGGCGAGTTCGCATTCCCAGTCGAGCTGGGACGTCAGATCCGCGTTGTGCAGGATCGGCTTGCCGGGGCCGGTGACGGCGGTGGCCGGCTTGCTGAACAGCACGGGCCGTTGCGGAAGTTCCTTGTCGGTGTCGAGGGTCCGCGCGGACTCCGCGACGTGCTCCGTGTAGTTGAGACCGACGCCGATGATCTTGCCCGGGCGCAGCGGCGCCTCCAGTGTCACCTCGGTCAAGGGGTGCTGTGCCGTCTGCGGTACGGGCAAGGTCAGCAGGCGGCCCAGGGTGGCGAGCGCGTCGGGTCCCGCCTGGATGAGGTCGAGCACGGACGTGGGGGCGGCGCCGAGGCCCGGGAGGTCTGCGCAGGCTTCGGAGGCGAGTCCTGCCACGTCGATGACGGTGTCGCCGCTCTGTACGCCGAGTCGGCCGACGGGATCGCCGTCCCGGGTGTAGCTGACCAGCAGCATGTGTCCTCCTTCTCGTGGTGTGTGCACGGGGGTCAGGTCGTGGGCTGGTGGCCGTCGTTGTCCGTGTACGCCTCCTCGCGCCAGAAGGCGAGGGAGCGCATCACGGGGAAGTCGTTGAAGGAGAAGAGGACCGCATCCTCGCTCCCGCTGGCGTTGGCGTGCTCGTGCCAGGCCCAGGAGGGGACGCAGAAGATGTCGCCCTCCCTCCAGTCGAAGCGCCGTCCGGCGATGACCGAATGGCCTTTGCCCTTGGCGACGTTGTAGACCACCGAGCCGGTGTGCCGGTGCGATTGTGTGGCCTCGCCGGGACGCAGCATTTGCAGGTGTGCGCCGAGCGTGGGCATCACCGGTCCACCGGTGAGGGGATTGCTGTACTCGAGGATGACGCCGTCGTAGGGGGAGCCGTCGGTGGCCTTGGCCGCGTTGAGCAGCGCCGAGTGTGCCTGCTCCCAGGGGTAGGCGAGGAGCGGTGAGTACGGCTTGGTCCAGCCGTCGGCGAAGCCGTAGGGGCGCAGCTCGCCGGCGCCGTAGGTGAGCAGTGAGGAGTTCACGACCCGCCCGCGCTCCTGATGGAGGTTCGGGTGCACCTCGTAGAAGCCGGCGTCGTGCGCGTTGACCAAGGGGATGTCCAGGCCGTCCTGCCAGATGACGGGGGCGTCGTCGGATTCGTTCCCGTGCTCGTGCCACGTCCAGTTGGGCGTGATGGCGAAGTCGCGCGGGCCGACCTTGAGCTTCTGTCCGTCGACAACGGTCCAGGCTCCCTGGCCCTCGACCACGAAGCGGAGTGCGGCTGCCTGGTGGCGATGTGCGGTCATGGATTCGCCGGGCCCCATGACCTGGAGTCCGGTGTAGAGCATGCCGACGGCCGCGGAGATGTCCTTGCGGCCCGGGTTGACCAGCATGACGACACGGCGGCCCGCATCGTCGGCCCTGACCAGGTCCAGGGATTCGAGCACCAGAGGGCGCAGGTCCGCGTACGACCAGTGCGTGGGAACCGACTTCGGCTGCGGGTACCACGGCTCGATCTCGTTCGCGACCGTCCACAGCGCTCCGGCCTCGTAGTCGGCGAGCCGGTGGTAATACGCCTTCAGCTCTGGCGTCTCGCCCACTCGTGCACGGCCCAGGATGTCGTCGCTGTACGTCATGGTCACCGGCCTCCTTGCGATATTCCGCATTCTTGACGTCCGTCATAATCACGATATACGTTCGCCGGTGTCAAGAGGCTGGAGGAAGAGATGAACGCACTGGATCCGGAACTGCCCGCCACGCAGTCAGGACCCTCCCCGCTTACGGAAGTCCTCGTCACCCACCGGGTTGAATGGCACGACACCGACGCCTCAGGCCATCAGCACCATTCCGCCGTCTTGCGCTGGGTCGAGGCGGCAGAAGCCGAACTGCTGCGGGGCCGCGGTCTGGACTGGCTCTTCGGCCGGACTCCCCGGGTGCGCCACGAAGTCAACTACCGCGCGCGGCTCTGGTTCGGCGAGACGGTGACCACCCGGCTGCGCGTCGTCACGTTGGGCCGCACATCGCTGACGTACGCCTTCGAAGTCCGCGGCCGCGAGGGCATGGCCGCGGAGGGAACCCTCGTCGTCGCCCACGCCGAACCGGACGCGCCCGCGGCCACCCCGTGGCCCGAGCAAGTGCGAAAGGCACTGGGCGAACACCTCACCACCACTGCCGAGAGGACGAAGTGATGCGCATCGCCGTCATCGGCGGGGGACCGGCCGGCCTGTACTTCGCCGCCCTGGCCAAACAGCTCGACCCGTCCCGGGAGATCACCGTCTGGGAGCGCAACGCCCCCGACGACACCTTCGGCTTCGGCGTCGTGTTCTCCGACGAGACCCTGGACGGCATCGCGAGAGCCGATCCCACCATCTTCGCCGCCGTGGAAGCAGAGTTCGCCCGCTGGAGCGACATCGACATCCACTACCGCGGCCGGGTCCAGACGTCCGGCGGGCACGGATTCGCCGCCATCTCCCGCAAGCGGCTGCTGCAGATCCTGCAGCAGCAGTGCTCGGACCTCGGCATCGACGTGCGCTTTCGCACCCAGGCACCGCCCGCCGACGAGCTGTCGGGCCAGTACGACCTGGTGATCGCCGCCGACGGCGTCAACTCCGCGACCCGCGCCAAGTTCGCCGACGTCTTCCAGCCCTCACTGGACGTGCGGTCCTGCCGGTACATGTGGCTGGCGACCGACCGGGCGCTGGAAGCCTTCACCTTCATCGTGGCGGAAACGCCGCACGGTCCGCTGCAGGTCCACGCCTACCCCTTCAGCTCCGACCGCTCCACCTTCATCGTCGAGGTCGGCGAGGAGACGTGGCGGGCGGCCGGATTCGACGTCCTCGCGGCCCACGGCTTCGGCCCGGGCGAGAGCGACCACGCCAGTGTGGCCCGGTGCGCGGAACTGCTGGCGGACCACCTCGGCGGGCAGCGGTTGCTCACCAACAACTCCAAGTGGGTGCAGTTCACCACGGTACGCAACCGCACCTGGCGGCACGGCAACATCGTGCTGCTCGGCGACGCCGCGCACACCGCTCACTTCTCCATCGGCTCCGGCACCAAGCTCGCCATGGAGGACGCGCTCGCCCTGGTCACCGCACTGGAGGCGGACGGCGACGATCTGCCCGGCATGCTCGAGGCCTACGAGCGTGACCGCAGGCCCGTCGTCGAGTCCACCCAACGCGCAGCGCAGGCAAGCCTCGAGTGGTTCGAGGCGATCCAGCATTCGGTCGGCCAGGAGCCAGAGCAGTTCGCCTTCAATCTGCTCACCCGCAGCCGCCGCGTCACGCATGACAATCTGCGCTCCCGTGATGCCGATTACGCGGCTCGGCTGGAGCGCTGGTTCGGTCGCCGGGACACCGCGCCTCCCCTGCTACAGCCTTTCCGGCTGGGCCGCCTCGAACTGCGCAATCGCGTGGTGGCCGCGCCCGTCGCCTCCTACGCGGCGGACGCCGACGGCACGGTCGGCGACACCGAACTGATCCACCTGGGCAGTGCGGCCTTCGGCGGCGCCGGCCTGATCCTCACGGGCATGACGGCGGTCAGCCCGCGCGGGCGGGTGACGCCACGCTGCCCGGGCCTGTGGGACGACGCGCACACCTCGGCCTGGCGCCGGATCACCGATCTGGTGCACAGCCACAGCGGAGCGGCGATCGGGGTCCAGCTCAGCCACAGCGGTCGCAAGGGCTCCACCGAGGTGCCGGACCGCGGACCGCTGGGCAGGGCGCTGACCGACGGCGCATGGCGCACCGAAGGTCCCTCCGACGACGCCTGGGCCGATCACCCCGCCCCCCACGTCATGTCCGAAGCGGACCTCGAGCGTGTCGCCGAGGAGTTCGCGGCCGCGGCCGTGCGCGCCGATGCCGCCGGCTTCGACGTCCTGGAGATCCAGGCGGGACACGGTTTCCTGCTCTCGTCGTTCCTGTCCCCGCTGACGAACCACCGCGACGACCGCCACGGAGGCGACCTCGGCGGCAGGCTGGCGTTCCCGCTGCACGTCGTGGACCGCGTACGGGAGAGCTGGCCGCACCACAAGCCCTTGATCGTGCGGATCTCCGCGGTCGACTGGGCCGAGGGCGGGACGGCCGTAGAGAACGCCGTCACGATCGCGGCCGAACTGCACGCGCACGGCGCGGACGCGATCGACGTCTCCAGCGGCGAAGTCGTGCCGTGGGAGCGTCCCGCGTACGGCCGCACCTACCAGACGCCGTTCGCAGCGCGTATCCGTGCCGCAACCGGTGTGCCGACCATCGCCGTCGGCGGGTACTCCTCGTACGACGACGTCGACACCACCATCCTGGCGGGCCGCGCGGACCTGGTCGCGCTCGGACGTGCCCAGCTGCACGACCCCGCCTGGACGCTGCACGCGGCCGCGGCCGCACAGTACACCGGCCCCGCCGCGCGCTGGCCGCACCACCTGCGGCCCGGCAGCACTCCCCCGCCTCTGGTCGGCCGGCAGCGTCCCCTTCTCACCCTCCGTCCCGAGCCGATACCCGACATCCACCAGCGCTGGCGCCCGGCCGCTTCAGAGAGGACCCCATCATCATGAGCATGCAGCGCGTCCTGGAGGATCTGACGCCGTTCACCGCCGCCGCGGTCCAGGCGGCGCCCGTATATCTCGACACCTCCGCCACGGTGGACAAGGCCGTGGCGCTGATCCACGAGGCGGCCGGCAACGGTGCCCGGCTGATCGCCTTCCCCGAGGTGTTCGTCCCCGGCTATCCCTACTGGAACTGGACGCTCAACCCCGTACAGGGCTCACCCTGGTACGAGCAGCTGTACCGGTCAGCGATCGACGTCCCGGGCCCCCACGTCGACACGCTCCGGGCCGCCGCGGCAGCCACGCAAACCACGGTCGTCATCGGCGTGAACGAACGCGGCGCGCACAGTCTGGGCGTCCTGTACAACACGGTGCTCACCATCGGTCCGGACGGCTCACTCCTCGGGGTGCACCGCAAGCTGGTGCCCACCTGGGCGGAGAAGCTCACCTGGACGGGCGGGGACGGCAGTTCCGTGCAGGTGCACCAGACACCTGTCGGTCCCCTCGGGGTCCTGGCCTGCGGGGAGAACACCAACACCCTCGCTCGTTTCGCTCTGCTGGCGCAGGGAGAGCTCGTCCATGTCGCGAACTACATCTCGCTGCCGGTCGCGCCGGCGGACTACGACATGTCGCAGGCCATCGCCATTCGCACCGCGGCGCACAGCTTCGAGGGGAAAATCTTCTCGATCGTGTCCTGTTCGACGATCACGGACGAGATGATCGAGGTGGCCGCGGGCGACAGCGCCGAGATCGCGAAGATGATGCGCCGGCCGCGCAGCGCCCTCTCCGGCATCTTCGGTCCGGACGGGCAGCCGGTGACGGAGCCCCTCGTCGACGAGGAGGGCATCGTCTACGGGCAGGTCGATCTCGCCAAGTGCATCCAGCCCAAGCAGATGCATGACATCATCGGCCACTACAACCGCTTCGACGTCTTCCGCCTGCACCACAACACGTCGCCGCTGCGGCCGCTGGTCCAGGAACCGTACCCGGTTGCGGAATCGGTCGCGCCCTTCGGCCTGGAGACTGGCGGCGATCCGCGGGTTCCGCAGGAGCCGGAGTCCAGCTGAAGGACGGGGGGCCAGGCGCGCGGTCAGCGGTCGCAGCGCGACCGTCTCCCGTTCGCGGTCCTGGTGCCTGTTTCCGCCCCGAGCCGGACGGGAACAGGCACCAGTCCCACGCGGCGACAGCCGCTTCATGCGCGGGCCGCGCCACTGCTCTGCCGGCGCCTGCGCACAGTCACGGTCCGCAGACACGTCCCGCGGTCCGACGCGACACGGTCCGCACACCCAGCTTGCCAAGGTCTGGCTCCGCGTCAAGGACAATGGTCGTGGCCGTACTTCGAGGCCGACGAGCCGAAAGTGGTCAGGCCCGCGGAGGACCCTCAAAGGCAACAGGACCAGCCGCACACGGTGAGTCTTCTCGGAGGAGTTCGAGAAGCTGTGGGCGGAGGTGAGACAGGGCCGGCGCGATGCGCGGTGATCCGGCGGGCCGGGACGCGGAGAAGGCCGCGAACAACAGGTCGGGCGTCGCCGGGCGTGGCGCGGCTTCGGTGCCCGCCAGCCGCCGGGACGCGACCGGCGCCGGCGACGACGCCCGTCGAAAGCGGAAGCCGATGCCGATGTCGATGTCGATGTCGATGTCGATGTCGATGTCGACGAGCATCCCGGCCACGGTGCCGACGGTGACGGCGTAGGCGTCGATATCGCCCGGTACGCAGACCGGGGCTCGTTCGATGTGCACCGCCGGCGGCAGCCGAGTGCGGCCTTCAGACCGAGACGTCGCGGCGGATGTCCGGCATGAGGGCCGCCAGTCTCAAAGGTCCAGTGCCAGACGTTCCGACCGGGAGCGTCCCACGCAGATCAGCATGGTTCCCTCCTCATCGTGCTCCTCGGGCGACATCAGGCTCCCGCGGTGCTCGGGCTTCCCCGCCAGCACCCTGGTCTCGCAGGTGCCGCAGTAGCCCTCCTGGCAGGAGAAGTCTATGTCGTCGCGCACCGTGCGGACGACCTCCAGGATGCTCTGCCCGGCACCGACCTGGACCGTCACGCCGGATGCGCGCATCTCGACCTCGAACCCCACATCGGCCGCCCCGGCGCGGAGGCCCGTCTGCGGCTCTTCGGTGGCCCTGAACCGCTCGATGTGCAGGCGGTCCGACAGCCCTTCAGCGGTGCACGCCTCGGTCACCGCGGCCAACAGCCCGGTGGGGCCGCAGCAAAAGACATGGGCTCCGTCCTCCACGGTGGCCACGAGGCCGGCGACGTCGATCAGCCCTTCCTCGTCTTGAGGGACCAGGTGGACCCGACCGGGGCCGTGGGCGGCGAGTTCACCGGCGAAGGCCATCGCACTGCGGCCGCGCCCGCCGTACACGAGGCGCCACTGCGCTCCCCTGCGGTCCACCTCGTCGATCATCGCTTTGATCGGTGTGATGCCTATGCCGCCCGCGACGAAGACGAAAGACGTCGCCGGCACGAGCGGGAAGTGGTTACGCGGCGCACGCACGGACAGTTCGACTCCGGTCCGCAGTGCGCGATGGACCTCGAGGGAGCCTCCGCGTCCCTGGTGCTCGCACTGCACGCACACGGTGTACGCCCGAGTGTCCCGGGGGTCGCCGCACAGGGAGTACTGCCGCGTCAGTCCTGAGGGGAGCTCCAGGTCAAGATGTGCACCCGCCTCCCAGTCCGGGAGCTTGCCGTCCATCGGCTCCAGGCGCAGGAGGACGACATCGTCCGCGGCCTCTCGCCGATCGGCGACGCGGACTCGGATCCGTCGCGTATCTGTCCCGTCGGTCATTGGTCAACTCCTCGATGAGTGCGGGCTTGATGCCGGGAGAGACGTCTCTCCATGGCGAGCAGGCCCTCTGTATGCCACTGCCTACGGGCTGTGGTCCCCATGGCATTGCGCGCGGGGAGCCACGGCATCTGCGGCGTCGCCCGGGATCCGTGCGCGGACGCGTGAGAGCGCAACGGCGGTGAGGGTGGTGAGGTTCGGATCATCGAGCCGGGTGAGTGTGAACTCCGGCCGGCAACTCGGGGAAGTCGTCCCGGCGGGAGGGACCGACGTCCCGCAGAGCGTGAGCCGTGCATCCGCCGACACTGCGGCGAACGGCTCCCGCGCGACCCGATGAGCCAAGTATGCGGCCTTGATGGCGACAGTCAAGAATGCGCTACATCCCGCCCGGGACCCCGACTTCCGCTCTCACTGCAAGCCGGCCACCACAACCCCTGCCCGCCAGGCGGGCGCCGCACGGAGGAAGCAAGTTTGCCTCGCGACAACCGCATAGAGGTATTGCGACGACCGTCACGCCTGCGTAATATTCTATCTGTCGGGACGGCCATGCCGCATCGTGGAATGGAGGTTGAGGTCTTGTCAGGAGTTCAATCGGTCGCCAGAGCCATGGCCGTGCTGGAGAAGCTGTCGCGATCCGGCACGGCAGGCGTGAACGAGCTCGCACGCGAGCTCGAGCTGGCGCCTTCGACGGTGCAGCGGCTGCTGGGCGCTCTGTCGGAGGCCGGCGTCGTCGAGCAGGATCCGGCCGACCGCTCCTACCGGGTGGGACTGCGGCTCTTCCAGTGGGGCCAGGCCCCGTTGCGCCGACTGCGGCTGCGGGAACTCGCCAAGCCTCACATGCAGGAGCTCGCCGCCGAAGTAGGGGAGACCATCGCGCTCGGTGTCCTCGACGGCGCGCATGTGATGCACGTGGAATGGATTCCGGCCCGCCACCTGGTGCAGCCGCGCATCGGAATCGGCGACCGGACTCCGGCGCTCTCCTCCTCGCTGGGCCAGTGCCTGATCGCCTGGCTGCCGCGGCAGCAGCGCATCGACATCGCCATGGAGTCGGCGGCGAACGCCGGTTCGCCCGGCGATCCCGCTGTCATCGAGGATGTGCTCGCCACCGTCCGGGCGCAGGGGTTCGCGATCGTCGCCGATCCCCAGGCCAATGTCTGCACCATCGCCGTTCCGGTGCGGGCCGGCATCGAACAGGCCGTCGGCGCCCTGGGCATCGGCGGGCCTCCTACCCGGTTCCCGGCCGACCGCGCAATGTCCATCGCTCCCCGCCTGATCGAAGTGGGCGCGGCCATCAGCAACTACTACGGCACGCTGCTCGCCACCCCGCACGACCGGGAGTGGAACCTTGATGGGAGAGGATCATGACAGTACAGGCACCCTCGGAAGCCAACGAACCCGACGAGCAGGAACTCTTGAGATTCCGCACGTCCTTGCGCCATTTCCCCAGCGGTGTCGCCGTGGTGACGGTCGCCGACGGGGACGGCGTCTACGGCATGACGGCGAGTTCTTTCACCTCGGTGTCGCTCAAGCCGCAACTCTGCTCCGTCAGCGTCAACAAGCCCGGCAGGATGCACCGGCTGCTCGCCCAGTCGGACGGGACCTTCGGCATCAGCGTCCTCAGCGCGGACCAGGGTCCGATCGCGGACTTCTACGCCAGACGGCCGTGGAGTCCCGCAAAGCTCGACGTACCCATGACCCGCCGGCTGGGCTGCCCGGTGATCCAGGGCGCCCTCGTGTGGATGGTCTGCGCCAAGTGGGCCGAGTACGAGGGCGGGGACCACACCATCTTCGTCGGCCACGTACGGGACCACGGCGCCGCCGCCATCGAGAGCGCCGCGCCCCTCGTCTGCCACAACTCGACCTATCACCAGCTCGGTGCGCCGATCGGTGCGGCCGACGTGCCCCGGCCCGAAAGGACGAAGCGGTGAGCCACATACTCCAACCCGATGACATCGTCTGGAACAAGCTCGACAACCCCCGTGTCCCCGGCGTCGGCTTCGCGTTCAGCGAGAGCGTGATCGACAAGGACTACACGGACCTCTACAGCGCGCAGTTGGGCCTCATCGGCCCGGGCGGCAGCTCGAAGCCGCACCGGGACCCCTACAACCACGCGTTCTACTTCATCCGCGGCACCGGCACCGTACAGGTCGCCGACGAGACCGCGGACCTGGTGCCCGGGACGATCGTGAAGGTGCCCAAGGGCAAGGTCCACAGCTTCGTGAACACCGGCGAGGACGACCTCGTCTTCCTGGTCATCTACGACCCGCCGTACGTGGCCGGCAGCAGATTCGAGAGGTAGGAGGGCCATCGTGTTCACTGGACGCAGCACACCTGTCGCACGCAACCGCCACGCCGGCCCGATCGCCTTTGCCCTGCTGATGACGACGGCGGTCGCGACGGTATCCGCCTGCGGGACGGCGGACTCCGCCCCCGAGTCAGGCTCCCGGCCCACCGTGAAACTGGCCCTGAACCCGGCCCAGCTCCAGTACCTGCCGATCATGCTCGCCATCGACCGGGGGTACTTCCGCGACGCCGGCGTGAACGTCGAACTCACGACCTACCAGGGGTCCGCGAACAACCAGATCCCCCTGCTGGCCCGAGGCGACATCGACCTGAGCCCGGCCGTCTCCGGCCCCTCGCTCTTCAACCAGTACGACCAGGGCTTCAGGATCAAACTGCTCGCGAACCTGACCGCACCGCGGAAGGGCTACCGTGACGGCTCCGTGCTGGTGGTCCGCAAGGACCGTTGGGACACGGGCGAGATACGCAGCCCGAAGGACCTGGAGGGCCGCAGGGTGGACGGGTCCGCAGAGGGCAATCCCGCCGACTTCCTGATGCGGCAGACCCTGCTGAGCGCCGGCGTCGAGCCGGCGGATGTAAAGCTGGAGCACCGGGCGCGGACCCCCGTCGACTCGGTGGAGTTCCTGCGCAACCGCACGGTCGAGGCGACGGTGATCAGCGAGCCGGCCGCCACCCTGGCCGAGGTCGAGGGCCTCGGCGTCCGGTGGCTCGGATACAACTCCGTCGTCCCCTGGTACCAGGAGACGTTCCTCGCGGCGTCCGAAAAGTTCGCCGCCGAACGCCCGGACGACGCCCGCAAGGTGCTTGGCGCGTACCTGCGCGCGGTCAAGGAGGTGAACGCCTCGCACGGCTCATGGACGCCGGAGCTCCTGGCGCTGGCGGCGAAGTGGACCAAGCAGAAGCAAGAAACCCTCAACGCGGTAGGAGGGCTGATGTACTACACCCCCGACGGGGCCGTCGACGAGAAGGGCCTGGCCAAGGTCCAGGACTTCTGGTCCGGGGAGAAGCTGGTCCCCCGCGAGATTCCGGTCGGCGAACTCGTCGACACCACAGCCCTCAGTACGGCAACAGGCGGCTCGCGGTGACGGCCCGTCAGCAGCTGGCGGACGCCGCTCCCGAGACCAGGACCACGACGGACGGCATCGAGATTGCCGACGTCCGCAAATCGTTCGCCTACGGACGTGACGAGGTGACCGCCCTCGACAGCCTCAACCTGACCGTGACGGCCGGTGAGTTCCTGTGCATCGTCGGCCCCAGCGGCTGCGGGAAGACCACCCTGCTGCGCATCCTCGCCGGCCTCGAGCAGCCGACCACCGGCGAGGTGCGCTGGACGCTGGACGCCGGCCGCAGCCCGCTGCGTTCCATGGTGTTCCAGAACCAGGGCGTGTTCCCGTGGATGACCGTACTCGAGAACGTGGCGTACGGACTCACCGTACGGCGCGTGAAGAAGGCGGTACGGCTGGACACAGCACGGCGATTCGTGGCGGCGCTCGGCCTGTCCCGGTTCGAGTCGGCCTACCCCGCACAACTGTCCGGGGGCATGCAGCAACGCGTCAACATCGCGAGGGCGTTCGCCAACGACCCGGCAGTGCTCCTGATGGACGAACCGTTCGCCAACCTCGACGAGCAGACGAAGCTCATCCTCCAGGACGACCTGTTGCGCATCTGGGACGGCACACGCAAGACGGTCGTGTTCATCACCCACTCGCTCGACGAGGCCATCACCCTCGGTGACCGTGTCGTCGTGCTCTCGCGGCGCCCCGGGCGCATCAAGTCCGTCGTGGACATCACTCTGCCGCGTCCCCGCAACGCCATCGACCTGCGCAACGACCACCGCTTCGTGGAACTGCGCCAGACGATCTGGGACTCGCTGCGCGAAGAGGTCGTCTCCCTACGCGGCGGAACCGGTCAGGAGGCCTCATGACCACCCTGGCCCCCAAGCCCGCCGAAGCCTCTGGCGCTGCGGCACGCGCGGGCCGGACGCCGAGCCGTCCCTCGCGCACAGGCCGCCTTCTGTCGGCGGCGGCCAGCCCATTGGTGCTGCTGCTCCTGTGGGAGGCATCGGCCCGGCTCGGCCTCATCGACGCACGCGTGCTCCCGCCACCCACCGCGGTCGGCACTCGCATGGTCGAACTCTTCCTCCACGAAGGGCTGCTGTCGCACCTGGAGGCGACTGTCCTGCGGTTCCTCGCCGGCCTGACCATCGGCGTCACGGCAGGAATCCTCGTCGGTCTCACCACGGGCCTGTTCACCACGGCCCACCGGATCCTCAACCCGGTGATCGCCCTGCTCTACCCACTGCCCAGGATCGCCATGTTCCCGCTCATCCTCATCCTGGTCGGTCTCAACGAACGAGCCAATGTCCTCGAGATCACCCTGGCTCCCTTCTTCGCCATAGCGATCAGCACCATGGGCGCAGTGCGTTCCATCGACCCGATCCACCGCGACGTCGCCGCCAGTTTCAACACGGGCACACTCGACCTGTACCGGCGGATCACCCTCCCCGCCGTTCTGCCCGCGATCTTCGGTGCGCTCAGGGTCTCAGTGGGACTCGCCCTCACGTCGACCACGGCCGTGGAGTTCCTCGCCGCGAACAAGGGGCTCGGCTACCTCATCTGGCACGCCTGGCAGATCCTCTCGCTCCAGGACTGCCTGGCCGTCATGGCGGTCGCAGGCTTCCTCGGAGCGCTCGCTTACGGAGGCGTCAGCCTGCTGGAACGTTTCGCCGTTCCCTGGCAGCGTCGCCAGCGCTGAGCAGCCCCCAGCGTCCGACCAGGCCACCCGGCCGGGTCACCGCCGCCTCCCCTCGACCGGCTCACGGATGCCCGGCGACGCCGCATGCCGCACATCGGCCTTCGAGGCCCGGCGCTTGCGGTGACTCCGCGTCACCCCTGGTCCCCGCCCGTGCCGTTTGCCCGCACCGACAAGCGCGCTGGACCGTCCGGGCCGGCCGCGATTTCCGAAGGGAAGTTACATGGTCTATGACGACATCGTGATCGGGGCCGGCTCGGCGGGCGCCGTGCTGGCCGCACGCCTCTCGGAGGACCCCGACCGCCAAGTCCTGCTGATCGAGGCCGGCCCGGACTATCCGACGGAGCGGCAGACCCCCGCCGGCGTCCTCGCGACCCGCCGGGTGCCCTTCGACCACGACTGGGGCTACACGGCCGAAGTCGTGCCCGGCCGACGCGCACCGTATCCGCGGGGCCGGCTGACCGGAGGATCGTCGGCGGTGAACGCCGCACTCGCGCTGCGTGGTCTTCCCGAGGACTACGACGAGTGGGCTGTCAAGGGCAACGACGAGTGGGGCTGGGACGCGCTCCTGCCCGTCTTCCGGCAGATCGAGGACGACCCGTGCGGCGATCCCGCGTTCCACGGCACCGGCGGCCCCACACCGATCCACCGCACTGCCGAGGACCGCCTCGTCCCCGTACACGCCGCGTTCCTGCGCGCCTGCCTGACGCTGGGACACCCCTTCACGGCGGACCACAACGCTCCCCACTCCACCGGCGCGGGGCCGGGCCCGGCCAATGAGCGCGACGGGATGCGCATGTCCACATCGCTCGCCTATCTGAACGGGGCCCGCTCCCGGCCCAACCTCACCATCAAGACCGGCTGCGTCACCGACCGCGTCGTGCTGAACGGCACCCGCGCAACCGGGGTCGAGTTCGAGCGCGACGGCTTCCGCGAGCAGGCGGCGGGCCGCCGGATAACCCTTGCCGCTGGTGCGGCGGCATCCCCGGCCATCCTGCTGCGCTCCGGCATCGGACCGGCCGGGGAACTGTCCGCGCTCGGCATCGATGTGGCGGCGGACCTGCCCGGGGTCGGGGCAAATCTGCTCGACCACGCGCAGCTCGCAGTCAACCTGACGGCCACGGACGGACCCGCACACGCGGCGGCACCGTACTGGGAGACGGTGCTGCAGTGGACCGCCCCCGGATCCGCGGATCGCAACGACATGCAGACCCTGCTGATCCACCAGGTCGCGCAGCCCGCCCTCCGCCTGGCCACCAGCCTGATGCGGCCGCGTTCCAGCGGCGTACTGCGGCTGGCCGGCCGCTCCCCGCACACCGCCCCCGACATCCGGCTGAACCTCGCCTCCGACCCCGAGGACATCCGCAGACTCACCGAGGGACTGCGGCACCTGTGCGCCCTCGCCGCCTCCCCCGAACTGGCTGCCCACCACGACGGTCGCGCGACCTTCGACGACGGCCGGGTGCTGCCCGTGGTGGACCTGAACGCGCGGTTCGCGGACGCCGACAGCGCGGCCGAGCAGGTCCTGCGCACGGTCTCGCACTACGTCCACCTGGCGGGCAGCGCGCGCATGGGACCGGACAGCGACCCGGAGGCGGTCGTGGACCAGCGGTGCCGGGTGCGCGGCATCGAAGGGCTGCGTGTGGCCGATGCCTCCGTCATGCCGGACATCCCCCGTGCCAACACCCACCTCACCTGCGTCGTCATCGGCGAGCGCGTCGCGGCGTGGCTCAGAGCGGAACAGTGAACGCCCCGCACACGGCCCCCGGCACCACCACCGGCACCACCACGGGCACGACCCGATCCCCGACCCCCTGCACTCCCCACTCCCGCAGCAAGGAATGGAATCGATGACTGAGAGCAGCCTCACGCCGTTGGAAATCGACACCGACCGCTCAACCATGTACGTGGACGGAGCCTGGCGGCCGAGCCACAGCCGGGACCGCATCCACGAAGTCAACCCGGCGACCGAGGGGGTCATCGGGTCCACCCCTGACGGCGACTCCGAGGACGTCGACTCCGCGGTGCGGGCGGCGCGGGCCTCACTGCCGGACTGGGCCGCGCTCACCCCGGTCCAGCGGGCCTCGTTCCTGGTGGCGATGGCCGACCGCCTCGACCAGCGGGCCGACCAGGCCGCCCGACTCGTCACCACCGAGAACGGCGTGGTGCTCACCACCAGCGCCGAGCTGGTCGGGGCCGCGTCCGGGATCCTGCGGTACTACGCCTCGCTGGCCGAGACCTTCCCGCTCGAGGAGGCCCGCGGCACCACACTCGTACGACGGGAGCCGATCGGCGTGGCCGGCCTGATCCTGCCGTGGAACGGTCCACTGAACCTGGCCTACATGAAAATCGCCCCCGCGCTGCTCGCCGGTTGCACGGCCGTGCTCAAGCCGGCACCGGAGACGTCGCTCAGCACGGCATTCATCGCCGATGCGGCTGAAGCCGCCGCACTGCCCGCCGGGGTCGTCAACATCGTCACCGGCGGGCGCGAGACCGGTGCCGCCCTGGTCGCCCACGAAGGCGTCAACAAGGTCGCCTTCACCGGGTCGACGGTGGCGGGCCGGGCGATCGCCGCCCAGTGCGGCCAGGCCATGAAGCCGGGGACCTTCGAGCTCGGCGGCAAGTCGGCGTCCGTCGTCCTCGACGACGCCGACCTGGACGTCTTCCTCGCCCAGGTCGTCGACGTCAGCCTCGCCGGATCGGGCCAGAGCTGCAAGCTCAGCACCAGGATCCTGGTGGCCCGCGACCGTTACGACGACGTGTGCGATGGCCTGCGCGACACCCTTGCCCGGCTTGTGACCGGCGACCCGTTCGATCCCACCACCACGTTCGGGCCGCTGGCGATCGAGCGCCAACGCGATCGTGTCGAGGGATACATCCGATCCGGCCTCGACGAGGGCGCGAAGCTGCTCATGGGCGGCGGCCGCCCGGCCCACCTGCCCAAGGGCTACTACGTCGAGCCCACGGTCTTCGTTGGCGTCGAGAACGGGATGCGGATCGCCCAGGAGGAGATCTTCGGCCCCGTGCTCGCGGTCATTCCCTTCGACAGCGACGACGAAGCGGTGGCTCTGGCCAACGACTCCGCCTACGGACTCGGCGGCGCGGTCTACACCGCCGACGCCGAACGCGGCACCGCTACCGCCCGCCGCATCCAGACCGGCACGATCGGCGTCAACGGCTACCAGATCGACCCGCTCGCACCGTTCGGCGGGTACAAGCAGAGCGGTCTCGGCCGGGAACTCGGCCCAGAGGGCCTGACCGCCTACCTGCAATCCAAGTCCATCTACAACGCAGTATCCTGATCGACCCCACAGGCCCTGGTGTTCTGGTCCAAGGCGACCGCCTTGGACCAGAACACCAGGGCAGACGCTGGCCCCGGAAAAGCCGCCCTTTCCTCCTCATCACGCCGCGCCGCCACCTGCAGCTGGCGCAGCTGCTCCTGGCGCTCCTTCTCCGCCGCTTCGGCGGCAGCCTCGCGCGCAGCCCGGCGCCGCGCGTCACGGACGCGGTAGGCGCGGATGTCGTTGGGGGTTGTCGAGGGCGTGGTGGAGGGTCTGCCAACCCACCCGTGCGCCTCCCGCGCGCTGCGAGTCCGGTTCACAGACCTGCCCTCCCCCGCGCAGGCTGCTGCCGATATCGTGGGGCATGGCCAGGGAAATCCGTATCGAGGTCGACGACGAGGCCTACGAACAGCTGGAGCGCCACGCGGTCGGCGGCCACGTCGAGCCGGAGCAGTATGCCGCCCAGATGCTGACCGCCGACTTCACCAACGTCGGCAGCGAAGATTCACTGATTGCCATCGAAGATTGGCCACTACAGGGTTCGTGCCATCGGACCTTGACCTTCCAGGTCAGGCGGGTGCGAGCCTGTCACGTGAGCGTCGCGCCAGTGGGCGCGGCGCTCACCCCAGGGTGTGGCTGTCGCGGTCGAAGGCGAGCCGGAACTGCGGGAAGCGTGCCCTCTTCGGATCCAGCAGGTCGATCAGCGTGACCAACTGCGTCTGCAGATCCTGCAGCCGAGTGATGGCCGGGGCGGTGTCCGCAGCGAGCCGGTCCATGTCCGCCAGCAGGACGGAGAACCACTCGGCGAAGCCGTTGTCGTGCTCCAGCTTCGCGCAGAACTCCGCGTAGCCCAGGCAGCGGCGCCGACCCGGCTCACCATCGGGATGGACCATCAGTTCGCCGATAGCTCGCTGCTGGACGCGGAACAGGCGCAGCTCATTGCTCACCGTGTCGATCCTGGCCAGGCTCGCGCCGATCTGTGAGATCTGCAGCATGATCTGCGTGTTGACGCGGCTCCGGCCAAGGTCGAGGAACTGGATGTCACGGCGCAGGATCTCCACCCAGCCCAGGTATTCGGCGAGCACGAAGACCGTGCTGCGCCGCACGAAGTCGGCCTCGCGATCGGTGCCCCGCGTGAGGAAGGATGTCAGGAAGCCGGCGCCGCGCGAGGAGTCCAGGTCGACGACGTGGCCGTGCAGGATGTTGTAGAGCCTGGTCTGCAGATCGAACGCGGCCCACGCTAGGGAGGCCCCGTACCGGTCCATGTAGTTGCGTTGCTCCCATGACCGCAGGCGGCGTTGCTGCCAATAGCTGAAGAGCGCGGCAACCGCCGCACCGCAGACGGCGACGACCGCCGAGACTAAAGACAACGAGTCCATGCATCCCCCCGGGTCACGGTGTCATCATCATGCGCCGCCAGGTTAGGGGACAACCCTGTCCACCTTCGATGGCGCGGACCACGTGGTCGTCAAGCTTCAGTGGCAAACGGGCAAGGTTGGCGCGCGCGGTCACCAACCCCAAGCTGGTGCGCAACGCACTGAACACCCTCATCACCAAGAGCCTGGCCGAGCGCACCAAGCAGGGCACAGACGTGTTCTACACGGCGTCCGAGAGCGACACCGGCACAGTCTCGGTGCCCGGCCCTGCTGCCGAGAGCGCGCCGGCCGAGGAGAAGGCTGCGGCTGCGCTGTAGCCGGGTGCGCGGCCCGGCACGCAAGGGGTGAAGCAGCGCGCCGGGTTCGGGCGCGAATCCTGTCCGTCCCCGCCCGTGCGGGGACGGACAGGCGTCTGGCTCACGCGGGGGTGATGTTCTCCGCCTGCGGGCCCTTCTGCCCCTGGGTGACGTCGAACGTCACCTGCTGGCCCTCCCGCAGTTCACGGAAGCCGGTGCTGTTGATGTTGGAGTAGTGGGCGAAGACGTCGGGGCCTCCGCCGTCCTGCTGGATGAAGCCGAAGCCCTTCTCCGCGTTGAACCACTTCACGGTTCCGCTGGCCATGCACGCCCTCCAAGGGACTCGATGTCGGCTACCGCACCGTGCGGAAGCCTGAGGTGATCGCCGGGTCCTCAGCGATGCTGAACAGCAAAACCGCCCGTGCACGTGCTCACGGGCGGAAAGGACTTCGGAACCACGACAGCTGGAAGCGACGCTACACGGCCGCGTGCCCGGGTCGTCGCCGTTCCGTGTGGTGGATGCCAAAAGCGTCTGGTTGTCGGGTCGTTTCCGTGGTGCGGGGCCCCCAGGGCACGCGTCGACTTCTGGCGGCGGGCCGGCGGCAGGTTGGGGTACCCAGCCGAGGAGGTGAGTGCATGTGTCCGACGTCATTACGCGAACGTCGACATACAAGCAGCGCAACACCGTCGAACGGTGCATCAACCGCTTGAAGCAATGGCGCGGCCTCGCCACCCGGTACGACAAGACCGCGACCATCTACCTAGCTGGGCTGCACATCGCAGGCATCTTCATGTGGTCGGCTCGGTGAGCTCGGGGGCGGAGCGACACGGACAAAGGGGAACTCGGGCTCGAAACCGTCTGTCCATTCGTCCTCGTCGAGCATGTAGTCATCGATGACGAAGCACTCCGGTTCGTCAGCGAAGCCTGGCAGGAGCCGCGCTCGACGGATTCGCTCCTCGGCCTTGGCCGGGGAGGAATAGACGCCGAGCAGCTTGGCATCGTCACCGTCCCGCTCGTCGATGAACACACTCCCACCATCAGCATGCAGAGTGGTCCCATCCACACCGGCTTCATTCTGATGTCCGATGTGCCACAGCAGATAGACCATCACCGATGCAGGCTACCTCCGAGCACCTTCATGCCTCGCGCCCACCCGATCACTTCAGCCCGAGCATGCCCCACCAAGATCCGAACGAGAGCTCCTAGAAGATCACTGAAAGTCTTGCGTGTGGGGATGTCCGGCGGCGGGCCGGGCGGCCCCTTGCCTTAACTGCGTTACGAGAGCAGCGCGAGGTCGCGCATTGCGTAGCGACAGTGTTCGCAATGTTCTTCCATCACCACACGAAGGCAGTCGCCGACCGAGTGCGACTCCAGGCCCCAGGCAGGCGCCGGCACAGCGGTGCGGATCCGTTCCAGCTCGGTGTCGGTCACGGCCCCAACGACGCGGCGCATCCGTGCCCTGCGGCCGGCGTACACCGCCATCACCTCGGCGTACGACGGACGGGCCTCGAGGTCGATGCCCAGCTCCGGCGCGCCCGCGCTGGGATGGTCCGTAGGCGGCAGGCCGAACCGGTGGTGCGGCATTGGCTCGGCAACGATCATCCGACCCACCCATGTGTCGACGGCGAAGACGAGATGGCGCAGCGTCTCGGCGAAGGACCACTCATCGTCGACTCGTTCGTGGCGTGCGGTTTCCGGCAGCCGCTCGGCCCGGGCAATGGTGTCCGACCAGAGGCGTTCGACGGTGTCCCACATAGCGCGGTAGTCGTCGGCTGTTCTCATCGCCCGCAGCTGCACGCGCTCCGGGTGTCGCCGGTCGAGTTCGGCACCCACGAAGGCGGTGACGTCGACGTCGTCGACGACGACCCTGCCGACCCGTCCGCCGTGCCCGGAGACCCGGAGGTCGGTGACCTCCGAACCGACAATCCTGACCTGGGTCAAGTCGCAGTCGCGGAACGTCGCGCCGGTGAGATCCGCGTCCCTGAAGGTTGCACCGCGGAACGCATCGGTATGGGTGTACTCCACCGCCATCGCGCCATTGTCCCAGATCGATCGGGTGGCGCGTGAGGTCCGGACGCAAACGTAAGGCGGGTGCCGGCTACTGAACTTGAACTCGTGATGTCGGTGGTGCCGCGGAGACCGCTGAACGCTGGCCTTTCGAGATCAAGAGCGTGTCTGCAGCCAGTGACGCGCGGCGGCCAGTGTCACTTCGATGTCGTCGCTCCATGAACAGACTTCCAGCCACGACAGGTAGCCGCCCTGCGTGAAGACCAGGACCTCACCGGGGCACTCGCCGGCTTCGGTGACGAGCTGCGCTTCGGCCGCCACGACCGTGCTGGGGCCGGTGGGCGCGGGCTCCACCTCGCTGGTGTCGAGTTCGAAGTAGGCGGTACCGCACCGGCATGTGCAGCGCGCTCGAACGCTGAGCTGCGGAACCTGCCTTCGGAGCGCGGCATGAACCGGATTGTCCGTGTTCAGGACTGCCGCAAGCACGTCGGCCACGTCGGCAGGCAGGCTCTCGGTCATCCCATCACCGTATCTGACCAGCGACATTTGGCTTTGAACGCGCCCGACCTATCGCCGTTCAGCCGGCCGGCGTGTCACGCGTCCAGGACCAGGCCGGTGCCAGCGAGGCAGCCGTCGATGACCTCCGGTTGGTACTGCAGCATCGTGAGCTTGCGCTTCACGGCGCGGGTGATCTGGCTGAGGTCAGTGGCGGCGAGGTTGCCGATGTCGCGCTTGACCAGCGACCAGATACCTTCTTGCGGGTTCAGGTCGGGCGCGTAGGTAGGCAGCTGGAAGACCGTGAGCCAGTCCGCGTTCGCTTCGATGAACTCCCGCAGGGGCTTGGCCAGGTGCAAGCGGACGATGTCCCAAACCAGGACGATCGGGCCGCCGAGCTGAATGCGGGCGCGGATCAGCAGGTCGCGGAAGTCGCGCCAGCCGAAGCCCTTGGGCTGGTCCCTGCGTCCGGTGTACTCGCGGACGGAGTAGAAGAGCCGGGACCGCTCGCCGGGCTTGTAGCAGGTCATGCCCGCCATCGATACCCGGCCCGAGCCCCGGCCGCGTACGCGGACCACCGGGGTGCAGCCCCTGCGGCCCCAGGTCCTGGCTCGCGGCGGCGTCAGCGACTGACCGGCCTCGTCCTCGAAGACGATCCATCCGTCGCAGGCCGCCGCGATGCTCTTTCCCGCGGCCAGACCTCCTTCTTCCACAGGGCCACCGCATCGTCATCGCGCTCGATCGCTCGCCGTGTTGGCTGCTGCCACGACCATCCGTGCCGCTTCAACAATCGCCACGTGCCCTCCACGGTGTAGGAGACGTGGAACATCCGACCGATCAGGGTCTTCACGCGGGCCAACGTCCACCGCTGATCAGCCCAGCCGTGCGCGAGTGGACAGATGCGTGGCCCGCCCGCGCCACCGGCGCCACGCACCCCGCCATCCTTCCGGGCCGTGCTGCAGCACCGATATTGCTCCCGCCTCCTGTTCTCCTTGGTCGCCTCACGCCTGCCGCTCGGCATCGTGCCCATCGCCCTGCTTCTCGCCGCCCAAGCGACGGCCACTCCCTGGCCACCGCGAGCCTGCTCGCCACCATCTACGGCGTCACGCCCGCCCTCGGCCTGCCCGTGCTCGGACGCCTGGCCGACCTACGCGGCCTGCCGTTGCCCTGCCACCTGGGCGCCGCCTTGTCCGCGGCCGCTTTCACGGTCATCGCCCTGGCGGGCACCACGAACCTCCCGCTCGCCTTCGCATGCGCCGCCCACGCCGATGCCGCCTGTCCGCCGGCCGAAGGCGGTCTCCGCTCACTGTGGCCGACCCTGCTGCCCGACGCCGCCGGGTCTGTTCCGGCCCCTCCGGTCGGCGCGCTGCTCCTCGGCGGCACGGAAGCAACCGAGTGCAGCCCAAACGGCTTCGTCGAACACGCCGGCCGCCAAGCGGGCGTGCCCGTGGAGAAGCTGCCTGTCAGTCGCCTGCTTCCCGCTGCGCTCCCAGGCGATCCAACTGCGCCTCGGCCGACTCCGGGCTGCGCACCAGCCTCCACGTCTCGACCACGCACGCCACCACGAGCCCGACGCCGGCCAGGAAGAACGCCACCCGCAACGGCAGCCACCACCGCACCTTCGCCAGCCCCCACCCCGTCACGAGCAGCCCGACCAACAGCGTCCCGCCGACCTTCCGCAGCCACAACTCGATCCCGTCCCACATCGCCCCGCCCCTCCCAGGCCACCACCCCTGCGCGGCCGGAGCGCGATCCTACGAGCCACAGCACACCCGCCGCCCGGCAGCCCACACACGGCAGTGGGCCCGGCGGCGCAGGCATGCCCGACCTGCAGCCGCCGGCCCCCGTCATGCCAGGGCGGGCGTCAGCTCTTGGCGTCGTCGCCGCAGGCCTCGACGGCCCGCATCTTGGGCTCGCCCACCACCTTGGCCTCGCCCACCACAACTCCCGTCCACGCTCCTCCCAGGGAGTCAGGCCGGCGATTCTCCTGGGTCAGCTTGCCGTCCATCCTGGTCCAGGGCAGTCCGTTGCGGTCCACGAAGTTCAGGCCTCGCAGCTGGAGATACGTGCCGCCGGGCAGGTCGTTGTACAAGTCCGGGCTGGCGTGGTCGGAGCGCAGAGGTTCCGACATTCCTGGCTTCTCAGTGGTCTCGCCCTCCTCGTACTGGAGGGACTTGCCGTCGATGACCGTCTCCGTGCACGGCGGCAGATTGGGCAGCACGACGAAGAACATCACATCCTTGTGGCCGGGCAGGCGCCCGTCTTCGTACTCGGAGAGTTCCCCGGCCGTGAAGTGGATCCGCACGTGGTCCACGGGATCCGGAGACCGGTTCATCACATGGATCCGGGTGTCGCCCGCCACTCTCCCGGTGATCCAGTACGAGACACGCGATGCGTGCGCGCGCTGCTTGTCCTCGTTCTGCTCTTTGGACTGCTCCAACTGGTCCGCCGCCACCAAGGCGCCCCAGATCGTGCCGACTCCCGTCGCCACCAGGCCGCCGAGGGACACCACGATCGTGACGACCGCACCCACCCCGAGGAGGTTCAGCCGCCCGAACCTCACGCCGACCTCCGGCTCCTCGACTAGCTCCCGCGCCCGCACCCGGTCCGGTCCCGGTCGCTGCCTCGCCAGCCGAAGTCTTGTCCGCCTCGCGGTCCCGCTCTGTGACACGCAATCCTCCTCGCACCGTTGCACAAGGGGACGCACCACGCGCGCGAACGGCTCCCGCGCTGCCCGGACTCCGCGCACGGATCCGCGAGCGTCAGCTTCTTGACGGCCCGTCACCGTGCGGCGGAATCGCCGACACCGCGCTCGGCTGGACCGAGCCCGCCCCCGGTGTCGTCTTTGCGCTGACGGAACCGCTGCTGGCGAACAAGAAGAACCATCCGCTGCTGCGCCCGCTGCTCGAGCGCGCCGCCGACCACTACCGCGCCGATCCCCACAACCACATCGGCTCTCTCGACCCAGCTGCGGCGTACCGAGCCCGACCCGGCGGGCCAGCGCCGGATCGACGAACGCATCATGGCCACCTACACCGGCCACGCCGAGCAGCTCAGTGGGGCCGCCCAGCTCATGCGGCTCGAAGAGGCCGCCGTCTTCGCGTGGCCGGCACCCGCTGGAGCGTCGAAGAATGCTTCGAGGCCGCCAAGGGCCAAGTCGGTCTGGACCACGACCAAGTGAGGCACTGGACGGCATGGCACCGGCACATAACCCTCGCCATGCTCGCACTGGCCTTCCTGGCCGTCGTCGCCGCCGGCACAGCCCCGGCCCGGCCCGCCGACCCGAACCGCCCTGCCCGCAGCCTCGAGCCGATACACCTGACCATCCCGGAGATCCGCTACTTGCTCGCAGCCCCGTTCCCCCCACCGACGTCCCCCACCAGGCTGCTGAACTGGTCAAACTGGCGCAGGTGCCACCAGGCCACCGCTCGGCGAAGCCACTACCGACGACCGCTCACCGTGCACCCCGCACATAGATCACGAAGTCGCACTGGAGTACTAGTGCTGCTCCGCGGAAGTTCGTGGAGGGTGTTGATCAGGCTGCCTTGAGCGGGGTGCCCTCGTAGGTCCAGCGGTAGGGCTTGGCCGTCTCG
>NZ_JBSFDW010000055.1:0-38197 GCF_053594115.1 Streptomyces sp. NPDC001970
CGATCTGGCACAACCACAAGACCGGCCAGCCGGTCACGCGATCCCTGACCGCCTACGACCACTAACGATCATTCGGAATGACTCGTCTAGCCGGCGGTCGGCCCGGAGCTGTCGAGTACGGCATGTTCTGTACGTTCGCGTGTACCGGGCTCTGCACTTTCACTCACGCGAACGCCGTCACGGGGAGCAGATCGGCGCGTTCGGATCACGCGACGTCGTCGGCTGCCCTCGTTTCCAGATCTCCGACCGACGTCCCCGGCTTTCGGGCCAGGAGGTACGCCTGCCGGCCTTGCCGGGGCTTCTCCTGCTCGTTGGGCTCGCGGATCAGCCGGGCGTCCACCACGAGCCCGGTCTGGCTCAGCAGCTCAGCGATGCGGTCGGGAGACACCCAGTAGACGTCGAGGGAGAGCTCGTGACCGTATGCATTCTCCAGGTGCCGGTGCTTGTCACCGGCCTTGAAGGCGATCAGCAGATGGCCGCCTGGGGCCAGGACCCGGTGGAACTCTGCGAACACCACCGGCAACAGCTCCGGAGGGGTGTGGACGGTCGAGTACCAGGCGACAATGCCGCCGAGAATGCCGTCGGCCAGTTGCAGGTCGGTCATCGACCCTTCGTCGAACTGCAGGTCCGGGTGTGTGCGACGGGCAACCGCAACCGTCTCCGGCGACAGGTCGACGCCGAACGCGGTCACCCCGAGGGAGTGCAGGTGTGCCGTCACGTGGCCGGGCCCGCAGCCGAGATCAGCTACGGGTCCGGCGTCCGAGGCCTGCGTGAGTTCGGCGAACGCGCCTATCATCGCGCGGCCGTACAGGTCGCCCTCGAACGCGGGGGGCACGAGCTTGGCATAGTCGACGGCAACGGTGTCGTAGGCCACCCGAGTGGCGTGCAGGTAGGTCGGCTCGGTCATAGCCGAGGACAGTAGTGCCTGCTGCTGTCGGTCAGCCGTCTTCGGCGGCTGTGCGTCGGCGGAAGGCGGCTTGGCGGCAGCGCCCCGAGCAGCAGCGAGCGTCTTGACGTCGGTCCGTGCCGGTCGTCCGGCCAACCGAGTCGGACAAGATTGAGCTGAGCGAACACGAACTTCGTGAGATCGCGGGCTACGCGGCCGATTGTGCGCGCAGGGCGCTGTCGATCCTCGAACAGAGTCTTCCTGCTGACACGCGCCCTCGCGCCGCCATCGATGCAGCACACGCTTTCGCTGGGGGCGGCCGGCGCACGGGCGCTCCTCGGCAGAGCGCGTGGGCACTGGCCGTCGTACAGGGTGAGCGACTCCCCTACCAGTGCCTGCGCTGCGCCGAACTCCACCCCGCCCGGCAGCAGTTCCGGCACGATCTTCCCGGGACAGCGCTCGGCCGGTCGGTCCGACGTATGCAGTCCCCGCGCCGGTCGGCCACCCTGGCGACGTCACCCGCATTACGAATGAATCAAGCGGCTCGATGCTCCCTGACGCGGCAGGAGCCAACTCGCCTATGCTCCGGTGGGATTGGAGGTCTACACCACTTCACGCGCCGAGCCCAATGCTGCACACGGCGGCTCCGAACAGGGGGAGAGCGGGCCTGTGACAGGAACGGCTGTGGCGGAGCGGAGCAGGAAGCCCGCCAAGGGAGCCCGCCGGCCGAGCGTGCCGCGGATTGTCCGCAGGTGCATGCATCACGGACTGGTCCTCGTGGCCGCCGCCCTGACCGTGCTGCTCGCCGGCACCGTGCTCGCCGCCATGGTGGCGCTCGCCGGCACGGCCGTGGAGAACGGTGCACAAGCACGGATCGCCGCCGACCCGCAGGGCATTGTGCGGATCTCGGCGCATTACGACGCCCAGGGGGTCCCGCGGGCCGACAGACAGGTGCGGGCCGCGCTGCACGAGGCGTTCGGACGCGTCCCGGTCACGATCCGCACCGCGCTGCGCGCCCCCGCCGCCCGGTCGTTCGACCTGCCGGTACTCGATGCGGCCGGGAAGCCACGGCCGGGCGGCGGGGTCGGGGTCATCGCCCTCGACCCGGTGCGCGAGCATGCCCGGCTGAGCGCCGGCGCATGGCCCGAGGAGGCGGCGGGAGGTGCACCGGACATGCTGCAAACCGCACTGCATGCGGGGTTGGCGCGCCGGCTGCACGCCGAGGTCGGTGACACGGTGGTGCTGTCCGCCTCCGAGGGGCAGAAGGTCAGGCTCGAGGTGACCGGGCTGTGGCACACAGGCAGCCGTGATTCCGGGCTGTTCCGCGGGCTGGCCGGCAGCTCCGGCGGCATCGACAGTCTGGCCGTGGTGTCTGCGCCGGCCTTCGAGGCCAGCCCCGCGCTCTCCGGCGATGCGCTCGCCGGCCGGCTCGCGCTCCCCGTCACCGACGGCATGGCCGCCGAGGAGCTCGGGCCGCTGCGCGACCGCCTCGCCGCGCTGGAGGCCGGCGACCCGGCGCGTACCGTCTTCCGTGGCCGGCCCGCCACCGTGGAGGGAGCTGTCGCCGAGGCGCCGCTGGTGGCCGCCATCGACCGGATCGAAACTCCGATGGCGGTCGCCCGCTCCGGCATGGACATCCCGGCGGCGCTGCTGGCCGCGCTGGCCGCCGCCGCGCTCATCCTCACCGCCCGCCAGCTCACCGCGGGGCATGGTCTTCACCAGCGCGCTGCTCCGCAAGATCGTCACGCCGTGCCCGGCGCCTCGGTGACGGGCAGTCCTGCCGTCAGGCGAAGCTGACAGATTGACAGGTCCATGGCCATTGTCTAGCTTCCTCTCCGGCCGCGGTGCCACACAGCCCCGCGCCCCCGGGAGGATGCACATGGTCGCATCGTTCGTCACTCATCGCGCCCTCGACGGCGGGACGTACCGCCTGGAGGGCAACCTCGATCTGCGGGCGCCGTGCACCTCGGCCGTCGAGGTGGTGGTCGGTGGGCGGCTGGTCGAGTTCACCGCCGGGCCGGCCGCATTGGGCGACGATGTGGCCGCTTCCCTGGGCATCGGTGCACCCGACTCCGAGCTCACCTTCCAGAACGGCACGCTGCGTATCTACGAGTCGATCGAGCGCGAGCCGCGCTCAGGGCTCGTGGAGCGGCCGTTGCTCGTCGTGTGGCGCGGCGAGCACCAGGCACTCGTGACCCGGCTGTACGGCCTGAGCGTGGCCGAAGTGCTCGGGCTGCTGCGGTCGGTGGGCATCGCCGAGAGCGAGTACGGGCTCACTCTCCGGCCCGATCCGTCGGCCGGGAGCGCCTTCGCGCGGCCCGCGACGGTGATCAAGGAGGTGCCCGGCCTCGGGCTGCTGGAGCTGTCCCGGCGGACGAAGGAGCACACCGCCCAGCTTCCGCCCTGGAAGGGCGTGGCGGTGGCGTCCGGTGAGCTGTTCCGCGACACGCTCTCCGACGGCAGTCCGTTCTTCGTGCTCTCCTCCACCGAGATCTGGGCCACGCTGGTGCCGCTGGCGTCGACTTCCGTCGAGCGGGTCCCCGAGCTCGTCGGGCGGCTCGCGCTGCGGCGCACCGGGTGATCCGGCGGTGATCGGCTTCTACGGCGGGCTGACCGCCTCGATCGTCACGCTGAGCCTGCTCGTGGGCGCGGTCTCCCACGCCGCCCGTCCCGCCGCCCTGGGCGAGGCGCTGCGGGCGCACGGCGTG
This sequence comes from Streptomyces sp. NPDC001970, assembly GCF_053594115.1. Taxonomy (NCBI): domain Bacteria; kingdom Bacillati; phylum Actinomycetota; class Actinomycetes; order Kitasatosporales; family Streptomycetaceae; genus Streptomyces; species Streptomyces sp. NPDC001970. The sequence goes on from NZ_JBSFDW010000055.1 coordinate 3,595, forward strand.
CTGGGACCGCGGTTCCTCCGGTTCGCGGCAGCCGTCGTGCCTTGCGCCGAGGGCGCCTTGGGGGTGGCCGGCGCGGCCGCGCTGCTGACGGTCCACCAGCGAGGGCTGCAGGCCGTACTCGCCGCGGGGACCGTCCTCTTCGGTCTCTACGCCGGCTACACGCGGCACGTCCTCGCCCTCGGTCGCGGGGGTCCGTGCGGCTGTTCGCGCCGGGATGTGCCCCTGAGCCGCTGGGTGACGCGGCGGGCCGCGGGCCTGGCCGGGCTCGCGGCGGCCGGCGCGGTCCTCGCCGGGGCCGGACCGGTACGGGTCTCCGCGGCGGAGCTGGTCACGCTGTTGCTCGCGGCTCCTGCCTGCACAGCGCTGCTGTGGTCCCTGCCCGCCGCCATGCACGAGCCGGTCGCAGTCGCCGTTCGCCAGCCGGCCACGGCCACTGCTCACCAGTCCGCCACGGCCACCGCTCACCAGCCGGCCGCAGCCGACGATCACCTGCCGACCGCGGCCACTGCTCACCGGCCGGCCGAGGCCACCCCGCACCGGACTGCCGAAGGAGTGTCGACGCGATGGACTTCACCACCAGCGCCGTGATCGCCTCGTGGGCGGCGATCGCGCTGCTCGCGCTGGTCGTCTCGGGACTGGTCAGACAGGTGCACCAGCTGTCGCGCGCGCAGCCGCACCGCCCCGGGCGGGTGGGCATCGCACCCGGCGCACCGGCGCCCGGGCTCGAAGCGCCCGGGTTCGACGCGGCCAGGCCGGACGACACGGCCGGGCTCCACGGCCTCCTGACGCCGGGCCGCGCCGCGCTGCTGCTGTTCCTCGACGCCGATTGCAGCACCTGCGTCCAGGTGCTCGCCGAGGCCGGAGCCTGGACGATCCGCCAGGGCCAGGGCCAGGGCCAGGGTTGGGGCCACGGCCAAGGTCCGGGCGACGCCGCCGCCCCACAGGTGCTCGGGCTCTACGCGGGCCCCGCGCCGCAGGCCGGTCAAGGCGCCGTCCCGGTCCGGGGTGGTCGCCCGGAGCTGTTCACGGCGTACGACATCCCCGCCACCCCCTACGCGGTGGCCATCGACGCGAAGGGCCGGATCGCGCGTTCGGAGCCGCTCGGCTCACCCACCGCGCTGCTGCGGTTGCTCGACGACATCCATCCCGCAACGCCGAGGAGCCTGCCGTGACGTCACTGGACGACGTGCCCACTCTGCGCCGGACGGGGAGCGTCGGTCGCCGCTCCCGGACCGGGCGCGGGGCCCTGCCGTCCTTCGCACCGCGCAGGCGCACCGTGCTGCAGGCGGCGACCGCCGCGGGCTTCGCCGTGCTCGGGGTGTTCCCGGCGGCCCGGCAGGCGTACGCCGACGGCTACGACATCTGGACCGGTGCGTGCCCGAGTTACGCCGCGGACCACAACTGCTCGCCGGGCTGCGGGCCCAGCACCGTCTACGCGGACGCGTGCGTGACGTCAGGGGCGAACACCGGCTTCCACCGGTCCGACGGTGTCACGTGGACGCTGCGGCCCAACCAGTGTTACGCCGGCACTTACGACGGCTGGCTGTGGCGCTACAGCGCGGCCTGCGGCAGCTGCGGCTGCGGTATCGAGCGGCGCTGCCACGACGGGTACCGCAACACCGGCTCCGGCTGGGTGAAGTCCATCTGCCGCTGGACCACCGACTGCGACTGCCCCGGCTCCATCACCTGGCCGACCATCGGACGCGGCGCCACCGGGCCCGACGTCCACACCGTCCAGCACCTGCTCACCCACCACGGTCATCCGACGGGTGCCGACGGCATCTTCGGGCCGGACACCGAGGCACGGGCCGAGGAGTTCCAGTCGGCGAACGGACTGAGCCCCACGGGCAGCGTCGGCCCGGCCACCTGGCCGGTACTGGTCGTCACCGTGCGCCAAGGAGACGTGAACGAGGCCGTGCGCGGCGCCCAGCGGCAGCTCAACAAGCACGGCCACGCACTGACGGTCGACGGCAACTTCGGTTCGCTCACGCGGCAGGCCGTCGTCTCGTTCCAGTCCCTTCACGGCCTCACCGCCGACGGCGTCGTCGGCCAGAACACCTGGCGCACGCTGACCGGGACAGTCTAGATGGGCCCCGGGGAGTCCGGCCGCCCCGCGTCCCGGCCGGGCCGCGCCCGTGACGTACGCATGCTGCTCACCGATCCCGCCCTGCCTGTGGCGGCCCTGGGGATGGCGGCGATCGCGACCGCCCTCTACTCCCCCATGCTGACCTGGGCCATCACCGGAGGCTTGGCCGGCTACTCGCTCTCCGGCTCCGTTTGAACGCGCAACAGCGCATTCGCGCTGGCCTCGCCAGGTTGGCGGGCAACGTACAGACAGGCACTGGTACTCGGTGTGTTCACCGTCGGCCTGCTGGCCGGCGGAGTGCTGACGGCCGGGGTGCTGTGGCTCTTCTCCGGTCTCTTCACACCGCTCCCGGCCGGCGGGCGGCAAGGGCTGATCGCGGCCGCCGCACTGCTCGCCGCGCTGCGCGACGCGGGCAGACTGACGCTGCGTCTGCCGCAGAACGCGCGGCAGATACCGCAGGACGTGCTGCGCCGCCATCTGGCGCGCGGCGCCCTGCAGTTCGGCTTCGAGCTCGGTACGGGCGTGCGCACCTACGTCTCGGCGAGCGCGCCGTACGCGATGGCGGTGGCGGTGCTGCTGTCCGGGGGCTCCTACGTGCCCGCCCTGGCCGCCGGACTCGGCTTCGGCGCCGGCCGGGCCCTCACCCCGGCCCTGCGCAGGCTCTCCGGAGACGGGGACCGATGGGACGACCTGCTTGCGCGGCGGCTGAGCGGTATGACCGTCGCGTGCTCCGTGCTGGTCGCCGCCGTCGCCTGGACGGTGCTCCGCTAGGGGCCTGTCGTTCGGATCAGTCGATCGGACAGGGCCGACGGTGGCATCAGCGGCCACCGCCGCGGGCTACGCGGAGGTGGGTACCTCCACCACGCCCGCACGGCTACGGGGAGTCGATGGCTGACGGACCGGGGCGCTCCTCCCGGGCGCGCAGGGCCCAGGAGGAGCAGCGAGGTACGGTGCCGGGACGGGAGCCCGGCACGATCCGAACGACAGGCCCTGGTACTGCACCGGTCAACGTCACGACGGGTTGGCAGGCTCTGGTGACCTGTACTGCATGCTCCGGTCGAGGACCTCATGGCACCCGGTCGTCGGTCGGCGCGGTCGCGCTGCGGCGGGCCCGGATGAGCTCGATCACGGTGTCGGCCGTGCGTTCGAGGTGGCTGCGACCGTCGGGCAGCCTCGCCTCCGCGCTGATGTAGCTGCGCGGCCCGACGTGGGTGGCCGGGTCGAGCCGATGCACGGTGATCTTCCCGGCGCGGCGGGCCCGGTTCCATCCGCTGCCCCGGAACAGCGGCCAGCGCTGCGGGAAGATCCAGGTGCCGATCCGCTCGATCCGGTCGTATGCACTGGTGAGCTGGTGGAGGTGCTCGGCATGGGTGAGGTCGTTGGCGCCGTTGAGGAAGCCGCCGAGCGTGATCAGTACGAGCGGGGAGCGTAGCTGGGTGTGCAGTTCGTCGACCGCGCCGGTGGCGACCTGGGCGCCGCCGCTGTAGCTGAGCAGCACCACGGGGATACCGCTGTCGGGCAGGTATCCGGCCAGCCGGAGCTGAGTGGCGATCTGGCAGCCGACGGCCCGGTTGTACAGCGGGCGGTAGCGGTGGTCGGCGGCGACGAAGATCTGCATGACATTGTGCAGGAACAGCAGCAGTTCGATGCGGCGGCGCAGCCACACCCACACCGGCCGATCAGCCAGCGGGGCCGCCAGCGGCGAGTAGGGCTGCACCTGACCGAGCACCCGCAACTCCGGCGCTCCGGTGATCAGGGCCTTGACCAGCTGGCCGCCGTCCCGAGTATCGCGCACGCGGCGCTTGCCGATGCCGTCGAGGTAGACCAGGTAGGCGTCGGGGGGACTGTCCGGGTCCGCGCCCCGGGCGTAGGGCATGCCCGCCGGAAGCTCGGTGGCGGGGATCCGCCAGCCGGCGCCGTAGGCCAGGACCTCGTAGCGGGCCAGCAGGGCCTCGGCGAGCAGAGCCGGCCCGATCGCGAAGACCCAGAGCAGGAAATGGTTCATACGATCACCTCCCTCGGCTCGGCCGCGCTGATCCTCACGACCAGACGCCGCACGGCCTCCACCGCGACACCGAGGCCGACCCCGGCGACGGCCACGCAGCCCGCGGCGCTCCACCAGCCCAGCCCGGTCGCCGTGGCGAGCGGGCCGGCCAGACCGGCCCCGACCCCGACGAAGAGCAGCAGGTGGAGGAAGGGCCCAAGCAACGGAAAGGCGAGAACGGCAGCGAGCACCAGCGGGGCGAGAAGGCCCGGTGTCCACACCAGCCCGGTGCCTGCCGGTGGCGAGGACAGCACCAGCTCGGCCAGGGTCCACGCGGTCAGCGGCCACAGCGCGAACACCGCACCCTCGACGAGGCCCCCGGCCACCAGCAACGAGGCCACCAAAGTCCGCGGCATACCGGGGCGGCGCACCAAAAGAGGCAGGATGCGCCCCGCGGCCTCCGACACCCCGGCGAACAACAGCAGGACAACAACGGCAAATGACATCACTCAGCCTCCCTGTGACGTTTCGCCGAGAGCCGGCCGACCGACCGAGCCGGCCGCTTGCAGATACCGCCCACCGACAGGGGAACCCCGGCGTACATGGCCTCATGCACGCCGTTCATCCCACCAAGGGTGACGACCAGGGCCACGAGGGCCGGCGCCTCCGGTTGCGGCACGAAACGGCGGGCGAGGACAGCAGACACCGCTCGAGTTCGTCGGCGGCGCGCCGATATCCACCCGCCTCGTGCTGGGCGACCTGCAGCGTGGCCGCGGCCGCCCGGAACCGGGAGTCGTCGAGCAGGCGCCGGGCGAGGGCACGCACGGAGCCCTCGGTGACGTCCTGGGTAGCGATCGACAGGCCGGCGCCGAGCCCGACCACACGACGGGCCACCAACGGCTGGTCGGCGCCCTGCGGGACCACCAGCATCGGAACCCCGGCGTTGAGGGCCTCATTGACGCTGTTCATCCCGCCGTGGGTGACGAACAGCGCCGCGCGGGCCAGCACCTCCGGTTGCGGGACCGAACGGCGGGCGAGCACGTTGGCCGGCAACGGACCCAGCGCGGCGGGATCGGTCTGCCCGGTGGAGACGATCACGGTGCCGCCCAGCGGGGCGAGCGCGGTGGCGAAGCTGCGCAGCAGTCGCGGGCCCGCGTTGAACACCGTGCCCAACGACGCGTACAGCACCGGGTCCTGCAGCCGGTCGACCGGGAACGACGGGTCGACAGGGCGGGCGCCGACACTCGGACCGACGAACCGGTAGGACGGGTCGACACCCTCGACGGCAGGCTGGAACGCCCGCGAGGTGTACACCAGATTGAGCGGCTGGCGGATGTTGCCCAGGTCGAACCAGGGCAGCCCGCGCATGTCGTAGCGTCGCCGCAGCTCCCGGCGCGACCGCACGTAGCCCTGGAGGTTGCGGGGCCGGGCCGTCGCCGAGGCCAGCAGGTCCCACGACCCGCGGGTGGGGCTGGGCACACGCCGGTTGTAGGCGAACGTGGTGAACGACGACACCGCCGGCACCCCGAGTTCACTCGCGGCGACCGCACCCCACAAACAGGCATTGTCGTGAACGATCAGGTCGGGCCGGACACGGCGCAGATCGCTGAGCACAGCGGGCAGCAAGCGAACGGTGGCACCAGCAAGCCCCTCCATCAGCGTGATCGGCATCGGCGGATCGGGCAGCGGCTGATCGCCCCCGGGGTAGAGGCACACCGTCGCGCCGGTGGCCTCGATCTCCTCACGGAACGCGGGCGAGGTGTAGTACGTGACGGAGTGGCCGCGCCGGACAAGCTCGGCCACGACCGGCAGCGTCGGGTTGACGTGCCCGTGCATGGCGATGTTGAGAAACGCGAAGGTACTCACCGGCCGACTCCGCCACGGAGGACCACGCCTCGCCCGGACGACTGGCAGACGGGGCCGAAGGAATGGGCGCGACCACTGGACGAATCGCCGCCGCTGAATCCGAAACGCGCCGACGAGGCTGCTTCTCGGCGACAGGTAACCCTCATGATCCACCCTTCTTCCCACGCCACCGAGTTCGGTGGGCCACGAGTAAGACCGAGTGGCCACCCGACCTGTGACACCGCAGGCCATGCGCCAGGCCACCAGCCATCGGGCTTTGCCTCGCGGGAGTTCCGCCACCAAGGGCGCAGGTGGCGGCGAACCACCGGGACGGACCGTGCGACGCCCCGGACGGATCAACGGCCGTTGCCTGCCCGGCAGGTTGTGCCGGAGGTCTGGTCCTGTGGCAAATGGTGACGGAGTGGACACGTCACGATTGCGGCGCCAAACTCGGCTGAGTCCCCTTGCGGGGAATCAGGACGCAGACGGAGGACCGATGTTGCGACGCGCGCCCCGAACCTCTCATATTGTCATGCCCATGGCGGCGCCAATCGCGCCCGGGTCCGCGCCCGGTTGCGGCGCCTGAACGGCACGTCCGCGTTTGAACTGCGAGTCCGACACGCACCGCTCGTCCCGGCGCGGAGCAGACCCGTCGCGCCGCTCTGCCCCACTTTCCCCCGCATCGAGTAGGAGTGCCCTGATGTCGTCCCGCAAGCTCTGGCGCGTCCGCGCCGCAGCGGCCGTGCTGGCGGTGCTCGCCGGTATCGGCGCATCCGCCGTCCCCGGCCCGGCCCTTGCGGCCGCCCCGCCGGAGAGCCGCCAGGCCGTCACCTTCCACGGCTACCGCATCGAGGTGCCCGCCGACTGGCAGGTGGTCGACCTGGCCGAGAACCCGCGCGCCTGCATCCGGTTCGACAGACCCGCCGTCTACATAGGCGAGCCCGCCGACCAGAACGACTGCCCCGCCCGAGTCGTCGGCCGTACGGCGGGCATCGTCGTGGAGCCCATCACCGCCCGCACCGCCGGCCGGGCGACGGCGGTGACCGCGCGGACACAACGCGGAAAGGCCACCGCCCCGTCCGTCGCGTCCAGCAACGACAGCATCCAGCTCGCGGTCGAGGACGCCGGCGTCCTCGTCACCGCCGCCCACACCCCGGAGACCGAGAGCCTGGTGCGCGGCGTCCTCGCCTCGGCCGAGCTCACCGCGGGCGCCGAGCGCACCGAACTGCCCCGCACCGCGCAGCGCTCCGCCGCCGCGCCCCTGGCCGCCGCCGGGCCACAGCCGGGCAGCTACCTCGGCAAGGGCTTCGACGCCTGCACCGCGCCCTCGCAGGCCGCCATGAACGCCTGGCAGGCGAGCTCGCCGTACAGCGCCGTCGGCGTCTACATCAGCGGCTCCTTCCGCGGCTGCGCACAGCCGAACCTGACAGCAAGCTGGGTGACCAACCAGACCAACAACGGATGGCGTCTGATCCCCATCGACGTCGGCCGCCAAGCGCCGTGCACCAGCTACTCGCTGAAGATGTCCGCCGACCCGGCCACGGCCAAGTCCCAGGGCGTCACCGCGGCGGCCGGCGCCATCACCGCCGCCTCCAACCTCGGCATCCCGGCGGGCAGCGCCATCTACAGCGACATCGAGGCCTACACCTCCACGGCCTCCTGCAAGGCGGCCGTGCTGTCGTACCTGTCCGGCTGGACCGAGCGGCTGCACAGTGGCGGCTACCTGTCGGGCTTCTACTCCAGCGCCGCCTCCGGCATCAAGGACGCCGCCAGCGAGTACAACAACAGCGCCTACACGCGGGTCGACCATCTCTTCTACGCGTGGTGGAACGGCGCCGCCGACACCAACACCGGCACCTACGTACCGGCGAGCTACTGGTCCAACCACCAGCGGATCCACCAGTACGTGGGTGAGGTCACCGAGTCCTACGGCGGCTACTCGATCAACATCGACCGCGACTACCTGGACGTGGGCACCGGCACCCCGCCCGCACCCACCTGCACGGGGGTGAGCCTGGACTTCACCGCGTACACCACCGTCCAGAGCGGCTCGACGGGGAACCTGGTCAAGGCGGCCCAGTGCCTGCTGAAGGCCGCCGGTTACGACCCGGGCGCCCCGGACGGGGACTTCGGCCCCAACACGACCACCGCCGCCAAGAACTTCCAGACCAGCAGGGGCCTCACGGCGGACGGCGTGGTCGGCCCGAAGACCTGGACGGCCCTGCTGTCCCGCGGATCGACCCCCACGCTCCAGAGCGGCTCGACGGGCGAGGCCGTCACGCGATTGCAGCGCGCCCTGACCGCCGCGCTCGGCCGGACGGTGGCCATCGACGGAGACTTCGGCTCGGGCACCGACCAGGCCGTACGCGACTACCAGTCCACGCGCGGGCTGAGCGTCGACGGCCAGGTCGGCCCCGCCACCTGGGGCGCCCTCCAGTCAGGAAAGTGAGCAGAACACTGACCAGGAAAGTGAGGGAGGAATCGTGAGACGACTCGCACGGATCATCGCACTGTTCGCCGCGGTGGCCGGCCTGCTCCTCGGAGCGGGCGTACCCGCCCAGGCCTTCCCCCAGGCCGCGTTCCCGCTGACGAGCAACGGCAACCGGGGCTCCGACGTCGTCGCGCTGCAGCACCTGCTCGCCGCGCACGGCCGCACCGTCGCGGTGGACGGTGTCTTCGGCTCGGGCACGCACAGCGCGGTCGTGGGCTTCCAGCAGGGCAAGGGCCTGACCGCGGACGGCATCGTCGGGCCCGCCACCTGGGGCGCGCTCGCCGTCACCGTACGGCAGGGCGACAACGGGCCCGCGGTGCTGGCCGTCCAGTCGCTCCTCAACGCCAAGCGGGGCGCGGGCCTCACAGCCGACGGGGCGTTCGGGCCGGCCACCGCCACCGCCGTGCGCGCCTTCCAGTCCCATGCGGGAATCGGCGCGGACGGCGTTGTCGGGCCGGTCACCTGGCAGAACCTGCTGTGGCACTACGAGAACATCAATTTCGGCACCGGCACGATGTGCGCGCAGAGCCCCGACGGCAACGCCAACGCCCACTGGGCGACGGCCGGCGCCGTCGGCCAACTGGAAGCGGCCGCAGCCGGGTTCGCCGGTACCGGCAACGGTCGGCTGCCGGTCGGCGACTCGGGCTTCGAGCACGGCGGCGACATACCCGGACACTCCAGCCACGAGGTCGGGATGGACATCGACGTGTGGCCGATCCGGACCGACTCCGCGCAGTGCACGGCGGGGCGTATCACCTGGCAGTCGTCGACGTACGACCGTGCGGCCACCCGCGCGCTCGTGCAGCAGATCCGGGCGAAGGCCCCCGGCCATGTCGAGCTGATCTTCTTCAACGATCCGCAGCTGATCTCGGAGGGGCTGACCACGAGCTACCCGAACCACGACAACCATCTGCACATCCGCTACCGGTGACGCGTCGGCCGCGGGCCCCGGGCATCGCCTGCGGGTCCGCGGCCGCCGATCGCGGTGCGCGGCGGGGCCGAGCTCGTCGCCGCGGCGAGGGCGTCGGCCAGGCCGTCGACCGCGGAGCTCAGCGCACGACGAGCGTCGTGCCGGCGACGGCGGGGACCAGTTCCCCGATGACCGGATGTCCGGGCACCTCCCCGGCGACCAGCAGCCCGCCGGAGGTCTGCGCGTCGGCGAGCAGATGCAACTGGTCGTCGCTCGCCCGTCCCGCGTCCAGATGCGGGCGCACCCAGTCGAGATTGCGCCGCGTACCACCGCTGACGTACCCGGCCCGCAGGGACTCCAGGGCGCCGTCGAGCACGGGGACGGCGGCGGCGTCCACCACGGCGGTGACGCGGCTGGCGCGGGCCAGCTTGTGCAGATGGCCGAGCAGCCCGAACCCGGTCACATCGGTGGCACACACGGCACCGGCCTCCAGGGCCGCGGCACTGGCCCGGTCGTTGAGCGCGGCCATGCCGGCGACGGCGTGCGGGAAGACCTCGCCCGTCCGCTTGTGGCGGTTGTTGAGGATCCCGACACCCAACGGCTTGGTCAGGGTGAGCGGCACACCCGGGCGGCCGGCGTCGTTGCGGAGCAGCCGGTCCGGGTCCACCAGGCCGGTCACGGCCATGCCGTAGAGCGGTTCCGGGCTGTCGATGCTGTGGCCGCCGCCGACGAAGCAGCCGGCCCTGCCTGCGACGTCGAGCGCTCCCGCCAGCACCTCCTGGGCGAGCTCCGCAGGCAGGACGTCCCGGGGCCAGCCCAGCAGGTTGAGCCCGACGAGGGGCCGGCCGCCCATCGCGTAGACGTCGGACAGGGCGTTGGCGGCGGCGATCCGGCCCCAGTCGCGGGCGTCGTCGACGACGGGCGTGAAGAAGTCGGCCGTCGACACCACGGCGGTGCCGTCACCGGTGCGCACGACCGCGGCGTCGTCGCCGTCGTCGAGTCCGACCAACAGCCGGTCCCCGTCGGCGCCCGGGGCCTGTCCGGGGTTCCGGGGCGGCAGCAGTCCCGCGACCATCGTCTCCAGCTCCCCTGGAGGGATCTTGCAGGCGCAGCCGCCACCGCGTGCGTACTGGGTCAGCCGGACAGACTCGGCAGGGCCAACTGTCGTCATACGAAGATTATTTCACGTGACTTCTCCCATGAGGCCTCGGACTTCGGGCCGGGGAGGAATGGGTCCTTGGGCCGGAGCCGCGAAGCGGCGGAGTCTCTCTGCGCAACTGGTCTGGACCAGCGCTTTCGTTCGTTGCCAGTGGTCCCGAGTAGGTTGGGGATCACGACGACAGCGGTGAGGGCCGAGGGGGCCGGGCACGCCCGGTACACCTACCGCCTGCGCGTGTCGTCCTCGCCTGCCTTTCCTGCAAGGAGGCGACAGGGCGGAAGGGCTGTTCCCGGCCCGGCTCCCCCCGGGCCGGGAACGGGACGTCAGCGGTTGTCCGCCTCGGACAGAAGCTGACGGGCGTCGGCGGCGATCAGCTTCGCGGCGTCCGCCGGCAGACCGCCGTGCCGGCCGGCCAGCTCCGCGGTCTTCGCCAGCAGGGCGTACTTGCCCCCGGCAAGCTCGGAGAGCAGCACGGACACGGTGGTCGGCTTGCCCTGCGAGGTCAGGATCAGGTGACCGAGGCCGGCCTGGTCGGCCTTGACCGTGAAGGTGCTGGTGGCCGTGGCGGTACCCGAGGCACCGGTCGCCTTGACGGTCACGGTGTGTTCACCGGCGGCCAGCTTCGTCAGATCCAGCGCCTGCCCGGCCTTGTGGGCCACGCCGTCCACGGCAATTTCCGTCTGCGTGGCATCCGCGTTGTCGGTGTCCACGGCAAGAACGGGGCGCTGGGCGCGGTCCAACACGGCGCCGTCGGCCGGCGAGGTGACGGCCGCTGCCGTCTGCGGAGTGACCTGCTGCGCCTTGGCCTGGCTCCAGCCGGTCAGCTCGGTGGGCCGGTTGGTGATGATCGCGTCGACGCCGTACTCGTCGTATTGCTTCCACTTCGCGGCGGAGTCGATCGTCCAGACCATGGTGGCCACGCCGGCCTTGTGCAGCTCCGCCACGGCCTCCGGCCGGGCCTCCAGGGCGCCGCCGCTGGGGTTGTAGGAGGTCAGGTGCAGGTCCTTGGCCACGGCCACCGGGTCGGCGTGCAGGCTGCCGGTGAGCAGACCGAGCGGCAGCTCCGGCGCCAGCTCGTACACCCAGCGCAGGTGGTCCTGGCTGAAGCTCTGCACGAAGACGCGGTCGGTCATCTTCTCGGCGCGCACAACGTCCATCATCTTGGCGACCTGCTCCTTGGTGTCCGCCCGCTTGACCTCCAGGAGCAGGTTGCCGCCGCGGGTACGCAGGTCGGCAAGTTGCTGGGCGAGCGTGGGGACGCGCGCGCCGACGAAGGCAGGGGCGAACCAGGAGCCGGCGTCCAGCCCGTCGATCTGCGTCGAGGTCAGGGTGGTGATGTCGCCGGTGCCGTCGGTGGTGCGGTCGACGGTGTTGTCGTGCATCAGGTACGGCACGCCGTCCTTGCTGAGCTGCACGTCGTTCTCGATGAAGTCGGCGCCGCCGCGGCGGCCGATCTCCTGGGCGTACATGGTGTTCTCCGGAGCGGCGGAGGAAGCACCGCGGTGCGCGATGACGGTCACCGGGGCGCCCTCGGGGCGCAGGTAGCCGTTCGGGCCGAGCGCGGTGACCCTCACGTCGTCGAAGGAGACCTTCGCGCCGTTGACCACGAAGGCGAGGCCGCCGTCGGCGGAGCGCTGGAGTTGGTTGGTCTTCATCAGCTGCTTGCCGTCGAGGAACCAGGCGGCCTGGTGGCCGTGCACCTCGATGCGGACCTTGACGTCCCGTCCGGTCGCGGCGGCCTGCGGGGCGGAGGTGGTGTTGGTGACGTTCCACGCGCCGGCCGGGGTCAGCTGCGCGAACTCCACGCCGTTGGACGCGGTGCTGCCGCTGCGCAGGGTGGCGATCCACCAAGGAGTGGCTCCGGAGGCCGGCACGTCCAGGCCCAGTGCGAACCAGCGGGTGGCCTCGTTGACGGACTCGAAGCGCGCGGTCGCCTCGAACCGGTAGTTCTTCAGGTGCGAGCCGAAGGTCAGCTTCTTGGTGCCGGAGGCAGCGGAGCCGACCAGCCGACCATTGTGCACCTGCCACTCCCCGTCGATGGCCCGCCAACCGGCGGGAAGCGCACCGGAGTCGAAGTTCTCGGAGACGACGACGTCGCCCGGCTCGACAGCGGGGTCGGCGTGGGCGGACGGGGCGAGGGACAGCAGCGCGAGAGAGCCGACGGCGGCCAGCGCGGTAGCGACGCCGGCCGGTCGGGACTGGGAACGGGAGATCATGACGACGAAGCTAGAAGGCTTTGTCGTCCGGTGAGCATCTTGATCGTGAAAGATCGGGAAACCGCAGGCTGGTGAAGGGAGACCGCAGCCTCCGCTCGGCAGCCGGAAACCGCGCCGACCATCTGCCGGCCCGCCGGACCGCTGGCAACACGAGCGAGGAATCCCCTCCCCTTCAGGGAGGAAGAGGAGTCAACTCTTGCCCCGGCAGCGTACGGGGATCACAATCGTGCCCCGGAGGCGTTGGGCGGGCTGGTGCCCCTCCCGATCTTCAAAATCGGTGTGGTCCGGAAACCGGGCCAGGCGGGTTCGATTCCCGTCCGCCTCCGCTGACTTCGATCGGGGTGGCGCGGGTGGCGGACGGGCATCGGCAGCCGCCGGCGGATCCCCGGCGACAGGTGCCGAGCACCACGCTGCTGCTCGGCGATCCCAGGCTGCGCGAGGCGTCCGCGCAGTTGGGCAGGACCGTCGTCAAGGCCGCGGTCGCCACCGCCCAGCAGGCCGTACGCGAAGGACGGATCGGGCCGGACGACGCCGTCGGTGCCGCGCTTGCCGCGCTCCCCGCAGGCGCGTCCGGGCTGAGCCCCGTGCACAACGCCACCGGCGTGGTGCTGCACACGAATCTGGGGCGGGCTCCGCTGTCGCGGTTCGCGCTGGAGGCGATGGCGGCGGCCGGCGGATACACGGACGTCGAACTGGACCTGAGCACCGGCAGACGGGCGTCGCGCGGCCGCAGTGCCATGGCGGCCCTGCGGGAGGCGGTACCGGCCGCCGAGGCCGTGCACGTGGTCAACAACGGAGCCGCCGCCCTCGCCCTGGCCGTGGCGACGCTGGCCCCGGGGCGCGACGTCCTGCTCAGCCGGGGCGAGTTCGTGGAGATCGGTGACGGCTTCCGGATACCAGAGCTGCTGGCCTCCTGCGGCGCCCGGATACGCGAGGTCGGCACCACCAATCGGACCCGGCTCGACGACTACGGGGACGCCGTCGGCCCGGACACCGGATTCATCCTCAAGATCCACCCGTCGAACTTCACGGTGAGCGGCTTCACCCGGGGCGTGGATGCGGGAGAACTGGCGTCGCTGGGCCTGCCCGTGGTGGTCGACATCGGATCAGGTCTCCTCGCGCCGGACCCGGTGCTGCCGGGCGAGCCGGACGCGGCCACGACGCTGCGCGCCGGGGCCACGCTGGTGACCGCCAGCGGAGACAAGCTGCTGGGCGGTCCGCAGGCAGGGCTGGTCCTCGGCCGGGCTGCCCTGGTGGAGCGGATGCGCCGCCATCCGCTGGCCCGTGCCCTGCGCGTGGACAAGTTCACCCTGGCCGCGCTGGAGGCGACGCTGCGCGGTCCCGAGCCACCCGTGCACGCCGCCGTGCACATGCCGCTGCCGCAGCTGCGCGTACGGACGCTGCGCCTGGCCGAGGGCGCTGCGCGGCGGGGCCTGGACGCGCGCGTCGTGCCCTGCGAGGCGGTGGTCGGAGGAGGCGGCGCCCCTGGGACCGCTCTGCCGTCCTGTGCGCTCAGCCTGCCCGACGACCTGGCGGCGCCGCTGCGCACCGGTGAACCTGCCGTGCTGGGCCGGGTGGTGCGCGGCCGGCTGCTGCTGGACCTGCGGTGTGTGCCGGAGGCGTGCGACGACGATGTCCTCGCCGCGGTGCTGCGCGCGGCGGGTCGGTGAGCATGCGGGTCATCGCGACCGCCGGGCATGTCGACCACGGCAAGAGCACCCTGATCCACGCGCTGACCGGCACCCACCCCGACCGGCTGGCGGAGGAACGGCGCCGTGGTCTGACCATCGACCTGGGCTTCGCATGGATGGATGTGCCCTCGGGCGAGCGGCTCGCGTTCGTCGACGTCCCAGGACACGAGAGGTTCGTCCCCACCATGCTGGCCGGCGTGGGGCCCGTGCCCGCCGTGCTGTTCGTCGTCGCCGCGGACGAGGGCTGGAAGCCGCAGTCCGCCGAGCACCTCGCCGCCGTGGACGCCCTGGGCGTACGGCACGGACTGCTCGCCGTCACCCGTTGCGACCTGGCCGACCCCGGCCCCGCCACGGCACAGGCACTGGAGCGGATCCGGTCCAGCACCCTCGACGGCGTCGAGGCCGTGGCCGTCAGCGCCCGCACCGGCGCGGGCCTTGCCGAGCTGCGCGCCGGCCTCGGCCGGCTGGCCGCGCGGCTGCCGGACGGGGACGCCGACGCCCCGGTGCGGCTGTGGATCGACCGCTCCTTCACCGTGCGCGGCAGCGGGCTGGTGGTCACCGGCACGCTCGGTGCGGGGCGGATCCGGCGGGGCGACGTCCTGGTGACCGCCCGCTCCGGCCGTTCCGTGCGCGTCAGGGCGCTGCAGGCCCTCGGCGAGGAGACCGGCCTGGTACGGGCAACCGCCCGGGTCGCCGTCAACCTCCGCGGTCTTGAGAAGGAGTCGACCGGCCGCGGCGACGCACTGCTCACCCCCGACAGCTTTCTCCCCTGCCTGCGCTGCGACGTGCGCGTGCACGGCGGAACACCGGCCGCTGCGCTGCCCCGCACCGCTGTGGCCCACATCGGCTCGGCGGCCGTGCCGGTACGCGTACGGCCGCTCGGTGCGGACGTCGTCCGGCTGACGCTTCCGGCGCCGCTGCCGCTGCGCATCGGTGACCGCGCGGTGCTGCGCGATCCCGGTCTGCGGCGGGTGCTGGCCGGCCTGACGGTTCTCGACCCTCGGCCACCGGACCTGCGGCGCCGCGGCGCCGCGGCACGGCGGGCGGCCGAGCTGGGCGACGCTCGCGGCACTCCGAGCGAGGCGGACGAGCTACGGCGGCGACTGCTCGTCAGGCGCGGGGAGCTGACCGCGATGGGGGTGGCCGTCCACACCACGCCGGTCGCCGGCGACTGGCTCGCCGAGCCCGCCCACTGGACCGCCCTGCGCGCCCGGTTGGCCGAACTGGTCGCCGCTTTCCTCTCTGAGCGGCCCACCGAGGAGGGCGTACCGGTGGAAACCGCTCGGCACCGTCTCGGGCTGCCCTCCGCTTCCCTCGTGGAGGCACTGGTCGCACCGCCCTTGCAGGTGAGCCGCGGACGCGTGACCGCCGGGCCCCCGGCACTGCCCGCCGCTGTTGCGGACGCGGTGCGCCGACTCACCACCGAGCTCGCTGGCCGGCCGTTCGCCGCCCCCCACTCCCAGCGGCTCGCGGAACTCGGCCTCGGCCACCGCGAGCTCGCCGCGGCGGTCCGCCACGGAGCGGTACTGCGGCTCGCGGAGCACGTGGTGCTGCTGCCGGACGCCCCCCGGCTGGCGGCCGACCGACTGAGCGAACTCGACCAGCCGTTCACCGTGGGAACGGCGAGCCGTGCCCTGGACACCACCCGACGCGTCACCGTTCCCCTGCTGGAGCACTGCGACGGTCAGGGCATCACCCAGTTGCTTCCCGACAAGCGCCGCCGGTGCGCACCGCGCACCAGGCCGGCGCATGTCACCGCAGCACCCTGAACCCCGTGTTCCCGCTGGAGCTGTCCGGCGTGTTGCCCATGCGGGCCGAGGTGCGGTAGCGGAGGCAGTACGACTCGTGGCACATGTGGGACCCGCCTTTGAGGACCCGCGCGCCCGGGGCGAAGAGGTCCGCGCACCACTCCCACACGTTGCCCGTCGTGTTGAACAGGCCGTAGCCGTTCGGCGGGAAGGCGTCCACGGGGCAGGTGCCGGGGTAGCCGTCCGCCGCGGTGTTCCGGTCCGGGAAGGCACCGCGGAAGATGTTCATGCGGTACTCGCCGGCCGGGTCGCGTTCGTCGCCCCAGGGGAACGGCTTGGCCTCCAGGCCGCCGCGGGCCGCGTACTCCCACTCGGCCTCGGTGGGGAGTCGCGTCCCGGACCAACGACAGTACGCGAGGGCGTCGTTGTGGGAGACGTGCACCACCGGGTGGTCCCTGCGGCCCAGCACGTCCGAGCCGGGCCCCTCCGGGTGGCGCCAGTCGGAGGTGTGGACCTGGCGCCACCAGGGGGTGGCGGCGGCAGCGCGTGTGGGCGGGAAGCCGTCCGGGAGAAAGCCTGCGAAGACGAAGGACCAGCCGAAGCGTTCGGCGTCCGTGCGGTAGCCGGTGGCGTCGGCGAAGGCTGCGAACTCCCTGTTGGTGACGGCCGTGGCACTGATGGTGAAGGGGTCGACCGTCACCTCGCGCACCGGTCCCTCGCCGTCCGCCGGATACGGGGCGTCCTCGCTGCCCATCAGCAAGGCGCCGCCGGGCAGTTCGCGCCAGCCGCCGTGAGGTTCCACGGTCGTGGCGGCGTCCGGGGTCGGTGACGCTGCCGGCGGACTCCCCTGCCGCTCTCGCTTCGGGGCGCAGCACGCAGACAGGCCCGGGCCGTTGCTCACGCTCGTCGTGCTCCCGCTCCGGCAACGGTGAAGATGCCGTACGCGAAGCCCGCGGTCCTGACCAGTCCGTCGTGCACCTCGACGCCCGACGCCTCCACCGGGTCGCCCCCGATTCCTTCGGGGAGTGTGAACTCCGCCTTCTCCCGGCGGGGGTTGATCACGATCAGATAGCGACCGCCTCGCACGTACACGAGCGGGTAGGCGGTGTGCAGCACCTCGACTTCGCCCGAACTACCCAGTTCCGGCGTGGCCTTGCGCAGCGCGATCAGGCGGCGCACCAGATGCAGCAGGGAGGTGGGGTCCGCGCGCTGGGCGGTGACCGTGGGGCGGGCCGGGTCCGGGTCCATGGGGAGGTAGAGGTCTTCGGCGGGGGCCGTGGAGAAGCCGGCGTTCTCGGTGTCGTCCCACTGCATGGGGGTGCGCGAACCGGCGCGGTTGTAGCGGGCGCCGAGGACGCTGCCCTCGTGCTCGGGCAGGCCGGGGACGTAGCGCATGCCGATCTCGTCGCCGTAGTACACGGCCGGGAGGGTCGGCCAGGTCAGCTGGAAGGCGAAGGCTGCGGGCAGTTGCTCGGCGGTGCGCGGGCCGCAGGCGAGTCGGGAGAAGTCGTGGTTGGCGGTGGGGAGCGCGACGAAGCCGCCGCGGCCGGCGGCGGAGATCGCACCCGTGGCGGTCCGCCAGCCGTCGAGGAAGGTCTGCGGGGAGCCGGCGCCTTCTTCGCCGAAGTAGGGCTCCAGCGGGGCCCATGCCTCGCTCACGGTGCCGGTGTTGTTGTTCCACAAGGAGCGCAGCTTCAGACCGTCGTCGTCGGCGCCGAACTGCAGGAAGAAGTCGGCGTGGAAGCCTGCCGGTACGGAGACGGCCGGGTCGCCCCACTCGGAGAGCAGTGCCGCCTGCGGGTGCGTCCTGTCCAGCCAGTCACGCAGTTCGCGCCAGAGCCTGGCCGATTCGGCGTGGCCGGGGTCGTCCTTGACGAGCGAGGCGGCCATGTCGACGCGGAAGCCGGCGAGGCCCAGGTCGAGCCAGTGGTCCATGATCTCGCGCAGTGCCTGGCGGTTGGCGCGCGGTCCTTCGGCGTCTGTCGGCTGGCGCCAGGGCTCGTCCGGGTTCGTGCGCGCGTAGCCGAAGTTGAGGGCGGGCTGGCTGGGGAAGAAGTTCGGCTTGTACCAGCCGGGGCGGGTGCCGGGCGATGGCTGGAAGCCGTCGCCGGGGTGCTCGTCGGCCGGGGTCCAGATGTAGCGGTGGTCGGACGGGTCGTTCGCGGACGCGGTGAACCAGGGGTGCTGGTCCGAGGTGTGGCCCGCCACCAGGTCGAGCAGCACGCGGATGCCCCTGCTCCGGGCGCTGTCGACGAGCTTGGCGAGGCTGTCATTGGTGCCGTAGCGGGGGGCCACGGTGAAGTAGTCGGACACGTCGTAGCCCGCGTCCTCGAACGGCGAGGCGAAGCAGGGGTTGAGCCAGACGGTGTTCACGCCGAGCCAGGCGAGGTGCTCGAGCTTCTGCTCGATGCCGGCGAAGTCGCCGATGCCGTCGCCGTCCGCGTCGGCGAAGCTCTGCGGGTAGATCTGGTACAGAACGGCGTCGGCGAGCCACTCGGTTGCCGGGCGGGCGTCGCGATCCGGGCGGGTTGTCGTCATGGGGTCGCTTCCCTTCAGGAAGAGCAGGAGGAGATGGACGGGGCGGCGGCCGTCGCGGGCAGCAGGCCCTCCGGGGTGTCGCCGAAGTGGCGCTGGAGTTCGGCGAGCCGGACGGTCAGCTTCTCCACCAGGTCCGCGTGCTGCGGATCGTCGTAGAGGTTGTGCAACTCGTTCGGGTCCGCCGTGAGGTCGAACAACTCCCAGGCCGGTGTGCGCGGGGCGTCCTTGGCCCCGTCGGCGCCGGAGCCGTGGCCGGGGTAGTGGATGAGCTTGTGCGTCCGGGTACGGATGCCGTAGCAGGCCTGGACGTTGTGGCAGACGTCCAGGTGCATGTAGTAGCGGTAGTAGACGGCGTCCCGCCAGACGCCCGTCGCGTCGCCCCGGTCGTCGCCCTTCAGCAGCGGCACGAGCGACCGGCCCTGCATCCGCGGGTGCGGGGGCAGGCCGGCCATGTCCAGCAGGGTGGGGGCGTAGTCGATGTTCGCCACCAGCTCCTCGTGGCGGGAGCCGGCCTTTGCGACGCCGGGCCAGCGGAGCACCAGCGGGATGCGCATGCCCTCCTCGTACATGAAGCGTTTGTCGAACCAGCCGTGCTCGCCGAGGAAGAAGCCGTGGTCGGAGGTGTACGCGACGGCGGTCGACGCGTCCAGGCCGGTGACGTCCAGGTAGTGCAGCACCCGGCCCACGTTCTCGTCGAGTGCGGCGACGACCCGGAGGTAGTCCTTGATGTAGCGCTGGTAGCGCCACTCGCGCTCTTCGCGCGGCGACAGCCCCGGCGGAACCGGTACACCCTTGAGGTCCTCGTCGGTGAGGTCCTCCATGCTCATCTCGGCCTCGCGGGCGGCGGGAGCGCGGCCGTCCAGGTCGTCGTGCAGGGTGGGCGGTACGGGAATGTCCTCGTGCTCGTACAGATGCGTGTGGCGCTCGGCCGGTTCGAACGCGCGGTGCGGGGCCTTGTGCTGGACGAGCAGGCAGAACGGCTTGTCGGGGTCCCGCTTGTCGAGCCAGTTCAGCGCGAGGTCGGTGATGATGTCGGTGACATAGCCGGGGTACTTCTTCCTGCCCTCGGCGGTGACGAGATCGGGGTCGTTGTAGACGCCGTGCTCGGGCAGGATCTCCCAGTAGTCGAAGCCCTGGGGGTCGTGGTCCGCGCCGTGCCCGAGGTGCCACTTTCCGACGATGGCCGTCTGGTAGCCGGCTTCCTGCAGCATCTTCGGGAACGAGGGCTGGCTCGCGTCGAACTTGTGGGTGGGGCCCTCCAGCGAGGTCATGCCGTTGACATGGCTGTAGGTGCCGGTGAGCAGGGTGGCCCGGGCGGGCGAGCAGATCGCGTTGGTGCAGAAGGTGTTGTCGAAGACGGTTCCCTCGGCGGCGAGCCGGTCCACCGCCGGGGTCTTGTTGATGACGCTGCCGTAGGCACCGATGGCGGCCGGGGCGTGGTCGTCGGTCATGAAGAGGATGATGTTCGGCCGCCGTGGAGCGGTAGCGGTCATGATCGGTGGTCCTCCGGAGGAAGGGGCGGTGAAGGAGCGTGGCGGCTACTTGAGACCCGCGGCGGCGATGCTCTGGGTGAAGTGGCGCACAGGACGGCGAAGACGACGAGCACCGGCAGCACCACGAGAAACGCTCCGGCCATCAGCACGCCGTTGGAACCGGCGGCCTTGGTCGGGTCGGTGGCGAGGGTGCGCTCGAAGTCCTCGGCCAGCTCCCCCAGCCGCTGCCCCTCCTCCCCCATGCCCCATACGGTGAGCGTCTGCTTCTCGCCGAGTGCCGTCTGCCGGACGGGTCCGCCGGCGCACGCGCCGAGCGCGAGCATCACCGCGACGACGGCGGCCGCGACGGCCGCTCGCGCCTTCCTGGCCGTGCGGGGCAAGGGGAACTCCTCCTCGAGTACCTGTGTAAGCGCATATGTCACCGGTCGCCCCTTGCGGTGTCGGAGAGCCTTCGGCCGGCGGCCGGAGCCGTACGCGAGGGACGGACGGGCATCACGTCGCCCGATCGCACGGACGGGCATCGCGTCACCCGGCCGTACGGACGAGCGCGACTCGCCTGCCCGTGCAGGCCGCCGAACACACTATGTTTCATCAGCCCCGAAGAGCCCGGAGTGTGTGATTTCCCGCACTGGCAGGCAGGCGGACCGGCGGCTGGGCAGACAGGCCGGCGACGGCGACGTCAGCCGATCGTCAGCGTGCAGCGGGCCTCGGCCAGGGAGCTCGTACCGGCGTACACGTCGATCCGGCCCGGCTCGACGGTGAAGCGCCCCGCCGGGTCGTTCGTCCAGTAGCCGAGGTCCTCGGCGCCCAGGGTGAAGTGCACCACCGTGCTCTCGCCGGGCTCGAGCGTGACCCGGCTGAACCCGCGCAGCCGGCGGATCGGCTGGGCGATGCTCGCCACCGGGTCGTGGACGTAGAGCTGGACGACCTCGTCGCCGGAGACCGTGCCGGCATTGGCGACGGTCACCCGGACCCCCACGCGCGCACCGCTCTCGAGCTCGTCCACGGTGACCGCCTGCCGGTCCGGCTGCGGCTCGCCGGTGGCGAACGTGGTGTAGCTGAGGCCGTACCCGAAGGCGAACTGCGGCCCGTCGGCAAGATCCAGATACTTGGAGACGTACTTCTCGTCCGCCTGCGCCGGGTCGTAGGGGCGTCCCGTGCTCTCCCGGTTGTAGTACACCGGGATCTGGCCGACGGCCCGGGGGAAGGTCACCGGCAGCTTGCCGCCGGGATTGACGGCCCCGAACAGTACGTCGGCGATCGCGTTCCCGGCCTCCATTCCGGGGTGCCACGCCTCGAGCAGCGCGGGGACACGGTCCACCCAGTCGCCGATCGTGAGCGGCCGGCCGTTCAGCAGCACGACCGCGAACGGCTTGCCGGTGGCCGCGACGGCGGCGATCAGCTCCTCCTGCCCGGCGGGCAGGGAGAGCTCGCTGCGCACTGCGGCCTCGCCGCTGAGCTCGGGTTCCTCGCCGACCACGACGACGGTGACCTCGGCGGCCTCGGCCGCGGCGACCGCCTGCGCGATGTCCTCACCGGCGTGGGTGACCGTCGCACCGGGGGCGGCGGCGCGGACGGCGTCGAGCACGCTGACCGTGGGGAAACGGCGGCAGCCGGGGCCGGCCCAGGTGCCGTGCAGATCGGTGTGGTCGGCGAACGGGCCGACCACCGCGATGGAGCCGGCGCCCGCGTCGAGCGGGAGGACGCCGTCGTCGTTCTTCATCAGCACCATGGAGCGGGCGGCGGTCTCCCGAGCCGCCGTCAGGGCCTCGGGAGTCGGCGCACCGATGGCCGAGGCCTCGTCCGTGTACGGGTCGTCGAAGAGCCCGAGCGCGAACTTCAGCCGCAGGACGCGGGCCACCGCGTCGTCCAGCCGGTCCTCGGTGATCCTCCCCTCCGCGAGCAGCCGCTCACCGTGGCCGGCGATGTGGGTGCTGACCATCTCCATGTCGACGCCGGCCATCAGGGCGAGGCGCCCGGCGTCGGCGCCGTCGGCCGCGTAACCGTGCGCGATCAGCTCCTCGACGCCCGTGTAGTCGCTGACGACCAGCCCGTCGAAGCCCCACTCCTCCTTGAGGATGCCGGTCAGCGTGTGGGGGTTTCCGTGCGCAGGGACGCCGTTGACAGTGTTGAACGCCGCCATGACGGTGGCCACACCGGCGTCGACGGCCGCCTGGAACGGCGGCAGGTAGAGATTGCGCAGCCGCTGCTCGGAGACGTCGACGGTGTTGTAGTCGCGTCCGCCCTCCGCGCCGCCGTAGGCGACGAAGTGCTTGGCGCAGGCCGCGACGTTCTCGTCGGCGGCCAGGTCGTCGCCCTGGTAGCCGCGGACCTTGGCCACGGCGAGGACCGCGTTCAGATACGGGTCCTCGCCGCAGCTCTCCGCGATCCGGCCCCAGCGGGGCTCGTGGGTGACGTCCATCATCGGCGAGAAGGTCCACCGCACGCCGTTGGAACGGGTCTCCTTGGCGGACACCTCGGCATCACGCTGGACCACGGCCGGGTCGAAGCTCGATGCCTGGGCGAGCGGGATCGGGAAGGTGGTCCAGAAGCCGTGGATCACGTCGAGGCCGAAGAGCAGCGGGATCCCCAGCCGGGATTCCTCGACGGCCATGCGCTGCAGGGCGTTGGTGTGCTCAGCGCCGTGCAGGTTGAGCACCGAACCGAGCAGACCCGCACGGGCAGCGCGCTCGACCTCCTCGGTCTGGCCGCCGCCCGGGCCGGTGTCGCCGGTCCAGGTCAACTGCTGGAGCTGCCCCAGCTTTTCCTCGACCGTCATCCTGCTGAGCAGGTCCTTGACCTTGTCTTCGTACGGTCCGCCGAACATCTCAATCCTTCTGCTTGTTCGCGCTGCCATGGCAGGGCTGACAGCCCATAATGTAAGCGCATACATCATTGCTTGCAAACATCCCGCGCGAGCGCGTTGCGTTGGCACGGTACCGCTGGGCGTGGCGCCGGCCGGCGCGTCTTTGCCGGCCGGCGCCGGCGGAGCTCAGCCCCGCTACACCGTGAACTCCGGCCGCAGCACCCGCAGCACCGTGCGCCCGCCCTCGACGGAGACCTTGGCGCCGGTGCAGCGCGGCACGGCCCTCGACCGCCACCACGGCCTCGTCACCGAGCGCGCGGAAGGTCACCCGCCCGTCCGACACGGCGCTGATCTCGGCGGTGGCGTACGCGATCCGCAGGCGGCCGGCCGTGAGCCCCAGCGGAAGCATCGCCGCGCCGCGCCCGGGCAGATGCAGCCGCTCACCGCCGAACAGCGGCTTGCCGCGCTCCGCGACGGTGAGCTCCTGGCCGTAGTCGGAGGAGATGTTGAAGGCGTGCATCAGCCGCCCCCCGTCGGCGTACGCCGTGTCGGTGAGCTCGGGGCGCTCACCGCCGAGCCGGATGTTGTCGGCGGGGAGTCCGCTGTCGGCCACCATGGCCTCGAGCGAGCGGTAGGTGTCCGCGAACCATCGGGTGAGCAGGGTCTCGACGTCCTGCGGGGGAACGCGGGCATGGGCGGGTGCGGCGCTGTGCGCGAGGGCCCCGGTGGCGCCGTCCGCGGCGGCGAGGAAGGTACGGCGGTGCATGGAGCGGTCCAACCTCCTTGGCAGCAGATGATGTGTGCGGGGACGGTGCATGCCGTGCAGGGCGCTACAGGGCAGGGCGGCGTGATGTGGATGGGGCTCGTGCGTAGGGAAGGTCGTACGGGGCCGACAGCCGTCAGGTTGCTGCCGGCCCCGTACGGATCAGGGGCGCGCCGGCGGGGAGCGCGCGGGTCGGGCTCGCCGGCCGGGGCGCGCCCGTTACTTGAGGCCCGCCGTGGCGATGCTCTGCGTGAAGAACCGCTGCAGGACGACGAAGACGATGAGCACTGGAAGCACCACCAGAAGCGCACCGGCCATCAGCACACCGTTGGAGCCGTCGGCCTTGGTCGGGTCGATGGCGAAGGTGGCCAGCGCCACCGGCAGCGTGTACTTGTCGGCGTCGTTCGTGGCGACCAGCGGCCACAGGAAGTTGTTCCAGGAGCCCAGGAAGACGAAGATCGACAGGGTGGCCAGGGCGGGTTTCACCTGGGGGATGACGATCCGCCAGAAGATGTACCATTCGCCGGCACCGTCCACCCGGGCGGCCTCCAGGAGTTCATCGGGCACGGCGGACATGAACTGCCGCATCAGGAAGACCCCGAAGGCACCGGCGGCGGACGGCAGGATCAGGGCCGCGTAGGTGTCGATCAGGTTCAGCTTGCTCATCATCACGAACTGCGGCATCAGCATGAGGTTGCCAGGCACCATGAGTGCCGCCATCACGATGCCGAACACCATCTTCTTCCCGCGGAAGTTCAGCTTCGCCAGGGCGTACCCGAGCATCGAGCAGAAGAGCAGGTTGCAGAGGGTCACGAAAACCGCGACGACCGTCGAGTTGAAGAAGTAGAGCGGTACGTTCAGCAGGTCCAGCAGCTCGCGGAAGTTGGCGAGCGTCCAGTCGGTGGGGATCCACACGGGTGGACTCGACGACAGTTCCTGCTCGGTCTTGAAGGCGGAGAGGCCCATCCAGACGAACGGCGCCGTCATGATCAGCATGCCGAGGCCGAGCAGTGCGTACGTGGCGGCCTTGGTGCGGCGGGCACGTCGGTCGCGTGCGGCGTACCGGTTCGCAGGTGCGGTCGTGGTGGTCATTTGGTCTTGTCCTTCAGCAGTCGCAGCTGCAGCAGCGTGACGGCCAGGATGATCACGAACAGCGTGTACGCCATCGAGCTGGCATAGCCCAGGTGGAAGAAGTTGAAGCCCTCCCGGTACATGAGGAGGGAGACCGTCAGCGTGCTGTCCGAGGGGCCGCCGTTGGTCATCACGAACGGTTCCTCGAAGACGTTGAGGAAGCCGATGGTCGTCATGACCGCGACATAGAGCATGGTGGGCCGCAGCAACGGGACGGTGATGCTGCGGAACTCCTGGAAGGCCCCGGCGCCGTCGATCCTCGCCGCCTCCCGCACCTCGGTGGGGATGGCCTGGAGGCCGGCGAGGAAGAGCACCATCGCCGTACCCATGTTGCGCCAGACCGCCATCGCGATCAGCGACGGCATGGCGAGGGCCTCGGAGGCGAGGAAGTCGGGGGCGGTGAGCCCCACTTCCCTCGCCAGTCCGGCGATCAGACCCTCGGAAGGGTCGAGGACGAAGCGCCAGACGACGGCGACGGCGACGATGGCGGTGACCACCGGGGCGTAGAAACCGACCCGGAAGAAGGTACGGAGCCGGTCGATGCCGGAGTTCAGGAGCACCGCCGCCAGCAGCCCACTGCCGATGGTGAGCGGCACGCCGAGCACAACGAACTAGCCGGTGTTGAACAGCGCCCGCAGGAACTGCTCGTCCTCGAACAGCTTCGTGTAGTTCTCCAGGCCGGTGAACTCCGCGCTCAGCGGATTGGTGACGTTGCGCAGCCCGAAGTCGGTGAAGCTCATCACCAGCGTCGCCACGATCGGGAACGCCATGAAGGTCAAGAAGAAGACGAGGAACGGGGTGGAGTAGAGCCACCCGGCGAGGTTGTGCCGGGCGAGCCGGTCCCTCCGCAGCGGCCCCCCGCCCGGCGCCCGGCCCCCCGCCCCGGCCGGCCGCCGCGTGACAGCGGCGGGCCGGCCGGAGGCGGCGGGCTTGGTGGTGGTGCTCATGCCTCAGGCCACCATGCCCTCGGTCTTCTGCTGCAGCTGCTTGGCGAGCGCGGCGGGGTCGCCGCCCTTCGCGAGCTTCTCCAGGGTGACGTCGATCTCGTGGGCGATCTGCTCCCACTGCGCGAGCGGCGGGGTCTCGACGGCCGCGTCCAGCGACTTCTGGAAGACGTCCACGTCGGCCTGCGCCAGGGCCGGCTCCTGCCATGCGGCCTTGTTGGCCGGCAGCGACTTGGTCATCTCATACCAGTCGGCCTGCGTCTTCGCGCTGGTGAGGAACTTCGTGAACTCCTCGGCCGCCGCCTTGTGCTCGCTGCTCTCGAAGGTGACGAGGGAGGAGCCGCCGATGATCGAGGCGGGCCGCTTGCCGGCCGGGAGAGGCACGGCGGCCCACTTGCCCTTGAGCTGCGGGGCTTGGTCGGTGATGTTCTGGACCATCCACGGGCCGGAGGCGAACATCGGCACCCGGCCGGCGCCGAAGTCCTTGATCACGTCATAGCCGGGAGCGGCGGGGGTGTTCTTCGACAGGCCCTTGTCGAAGTACTTGGCGTACTCGGTGAACGCCGTGACCGCCTCCGGCGAGTCGAACTTGAGCTTGCCGTCCGCGCCCTGCAGCGTGCCGCCCGCCGAGAAGAGGTACGGCAGCCAGTTCTGCCAGGCGCCCTGGCCGCCGGCGGGCTGGGACATGGCCCACTTGGTGCTGTCGAGCTTCTTCAACGCCTCGGCGAGAGCCAGCTGGTCGTCCCAGCTCAGGGGCGCCTTGCCGACCCCGGCCTGCTGGGCCAGGTCGGTGCCGTGGACACGAAGGCCTTCACGGCGGACGACTTCTTCCCCGCAGCCTGGAAGGGCAACGAGAAGGACGGCGAGGTGTACGGCGTTCCGTGGTACGTCGACACCCGCGTGCTGTACTACCGCGCCAGGACACCGAGGTCGATGAACTCGCCCACCCAGGTCGAGCCGAGCTGCGCCATGTCGGGCAGCTTGTCGGCGGCCGCGGCGGAGAGGAGCTTCTGATGGGCGACGTCCCAGCCGATGGGGGTCACCTTGACGGTGATGTCCGGGTACTTCTCGTTGAACTTTCTGGCGACACCCTCGATCCGCGCGCCCTCCTCACCCATGGCCCACACGGTGAGCGTCTGCTTCGCGTCCGCACCCACCTGGCCGCCGCCGCTGCTGCCGCAGGCGGTTGTCAGACCGAGCGCCGAGACAACGGCGACGGTGGTGGTGAGGGACAGGGCGTTGCGGGACATGCGGGCTCCTCCTTGAGTTCGCGCAGTCGTGCGGGTCGTGCGGGTCATATGTGTCGCCTACGAGCGTTCTGTAAGCGCATACATGACCTTCCAGGAGAGCCCTCGTTCACACAAGGGGGGCTCGATAACGCTTCCGTAAACCCGTCGAAACCTTGGCCGAACTGGGTGTTCACATGAGTGCGGACCGTCCGCTCGTCGGCATGTGCGCGACGGGGACCGGCGTCAGGAAACCGGCGAAGCCCGGATGAATGCGCATACGAGGGGCGGAGCGACGGGACAGACGCCCCACCGTTCCTGGGGTCAGGCCTGCGCTGCCTGTGCGGCGCAGCCGCAGCTGGCACGCCGCGCGAGGGCCGTCGGGAGGATACGCGCCGTGGCCGGCCGGCTGCGGTCGGCGAGGCGGGCGATCAGCAGTTCCACCGCCTCCTCTCCGAGCCGGCTCATCGGCTGCCGCACGGTGGTGAGGGCAGGACTCACCATGCGGCTCAGCGGGATGCCGTCGAACCCGGTGACCACCACGTCGTCGGGGACGGCCACCCCCCGCTCGGCGAGGGCATAGAGCGCCCCCACGGCCATCTGGTCGTTGGCGAAGACGAAGCCCTGCGGGCGCTCACCCTCCCGGTCGAGCAGATCCATCACCGCCCTACGGCCGGAGGCCACGGTCAGGTCACCGCGCGCGGCGGGCTGCTCGGGCAGGGGGAGGCCCGCAGCAAGGTGGGCCGCCTGGAAGCCACGGAACCGGGCGGCCGCGTCCGGGGAGTCCTCGGGACCCCCGACGAAAGCCAGGCGGCGCAGCCCGTGGTCGTCGATCAGGTGCCGGGTGAGTTCCAGCTGGCCGTCGAAGTTCGCGGCCTCGATCCGGTCGAGGCCGGGGGCCGTGTGGCCCGCGAGCACGACCACCGGAATGCGCCGGGACACGACATCCAGCACCGCCGCCGGGACCTGCTGGGCAAGGATCGCCAGGCCGTCGACCCGCCCGGCCACGTCCGCCATCGACTCACCCGCCCGGTCCGCGTGCGCGGCCGAGATGAGCAGCGCGTACCCGTGCCGCCGGGCGCTGCGCTCCATCCCGCGGATGACCTCGTCCCCGTAGAAACTCATCTCCGCCTCGTCGGCGTCCGCAGCGCCCTCGGCCTCTGCCTCTGCCTCCGGATCGGCGAAGTCGGGAAAGCACAGCCCGAGCACCCCGGTCGCCCGGCTGGCCAGCCCCCGCGCACTCGCACTGGGCACGTACCCCAGCTCCCGCGCCGCGGAATGCACCTTCTCGCGCGTCGCGGCACGCACCGTGTCGGGGCTCCGGTAGACGCGCGAGACTGTCGCGATGGACACGCCGGCGCGCTCTGCGACGTCGTACACGGTGGGGTCGCCCATGGTGAAGCCGCCCCCCTTGGTGCCTGCTGAAGCTGAAGAATCCGGTGGATCCGGTGCATCTGGTGGATCGCTGCTGGTGGAAGCGCATTCAGGGTAGAGGGCGGGGTGCCGCGATGACAACCGAGCACCGGAGCGGTGGGCGCGGTGCGGGCGGCACACACCCGCGCGGTTCGCCGGACCGCCCTGGGGCGCCGCACGGCGAGTCGGCGCCCACGGCGCGCCGCTACCGGCTGGGGTGGCCGGGTCGAGGCGGCTGAAGGCCCAGCGCACGAGGTCCCCGCGTGTACGCGAACATCCAGCGCCCCTGCACCCAGGCGTAGCGCGAAAGCCCGGTTGGCCCGAACACCCTGCGGTACGTGCGCCGATGAGGGAAGCTCCCCCGATGCCCGCAGGTCAGAGTGCCCCGCCCAGCGGGACATCAACGATGTGCTCACCGAGATCGACCCGACGGCTCTTCTGCCCGGCCGACGGGGCATGCCGTTTCAGGCGCGCCGGATCGATGCCGCCTGGCAGGACGGGAAGCGGCCTGCCGATCCTGCCGGGTGAGGCGGTGCGGTACGACGACGGACAGACGGACATCGCCCTGCGGTCGGTCGCGGCGGCCACCGCTCCGTAGCGCCGACCCACATGCTTCCGGCCCCCTCGACGATGCGTCGAGGGGGCCGGAGTTGGTAGCGGGGACAGGATTTGAACCTGCGACCTCTGGGTTATGAGCCCAGCGAGCTACCGAGCTGCTCCACCCCGCGTCGGTGACGCCTACTGTACGGCACGGTAGGACAGTCCCCGAACCGCAGACACCGCGCTCACGATCCCGACGCCCGAGCTGCAGCAGCGGCTCCCTGCCGGTGAAGCGGGCCTCTGCCGAGGTCGGTGACGGCGCATGTGGTTCAGCCGCAGACGGTTGCTTCATCCATGGGCGGTGACATCTTGTCGACGATGCCCGCCTTTCGCGCCGCACGGGCGCCGTGCCCGCCGCAGTGCCAGTGCCCCCAGGCTCCTTCGAGCGTCTCTGATCAGCCAAGCGATCCCAGCAAGGCGTGGTGTCCGGCGTGGGGTCTGCCCACCGTGGAGGGGTGGCGTGGGCGTGCAGGTGGAAGCCCGCGCCCAGTGCTGCTCCGCGTGGCCGGTGTCGGCTGGTGGTGGGTGTGCTGATCGTCGTCACGCTCTGGTGCCGGTCGGCTGCGCGGGGCAGCCGGGTCCGGCCCGTTGATGCGTGTCCCTCCGGACGCTGGCCGACACCGCCCTGGGGCCGTGCCGGGGAGGGTGCCCTGCGTCGCCTGGGCGCGGAGCCCCGCTTCCAGCTCGGCTGGCATGCGGCGCGGGCAAAGTGGCTGGACTGACAAGCAGCAGGCGCCTTCCCGCCCGGGCGTGAACACGCCACGAAGATCCCTTGTAGCAGCCACCAACCCTGTCGAACCATCAGCACAGCAACTGCGCGGGACTGTTGAGTCCCGCGTCTCGATGTGTGATGGGGAGGGTGCTGTCAGGAGATGAGGCATACGCCGCGCCGTGGCCACGGGTGTCGTGGCAGCGGTCACGGGGTCGGCGTTCCTGGCCGACAGGCAGGCTGACGGTTCGTACACGCTGGTCGACTCGACGCGCGCGATGTTCCCGCAGACCGGCGGCCAGATTCGCACCTAGGACGCGCAGCGCAAGAACTATCGGGAACTCGCCGGCGGCCCCGTCCCCGCGGACGTACAGGTCGCGACCTCCGCCACGGACCGCTTCGACGGCGCGCACTCCAGCTCCGGCGCCGTCGACGCCCACGTCAACGCAGCGAAGGTGTACGAGTACTACAAGGAGCAGACCGGCCGCGACTCGATCGACGGCAAGGGCGGCACCATCCACTCCGTCGTCGACGTCGCCAGCAACGGCAGCGACTACGCCAACGCCTTCTGGGACGGCACGAAGATGGTGTACGGGCACCTGGACGGTGTGCCGCTGTCGGTGGGCCTCGACGTCGTCGGTCACGAGATGACCCACGGCGTGACCGAGCACTCCGCCGGGCTCGTCTCTCTCAACCAGCCGGGCGCGCTGAACGAGGCGATCTCCGACTACTTCGGCAACGCCATGGAGGTTCCGGACAAGGGTGTCGCCATGGACGACCCGGCGTCCGGCTACATCGATGAAGGCAAAGGGGAGTACCCACTCCTTGCCACTTTTAACTTATAGCGCACTGGGGGGCTTGCGGCAAGGCCCCGGTCGTGGGGCAGAATCGCGGGCCGAGGTCAGAACCTGCAGAAATGGGAGATTCACGAAGTGCGTGTGCTGTTGTCAGTTCATGGGTCGTGCGGTGACGTCGAGTCGGTGGTGGGACGCACACCGCGGGTGCGGGCACTCGGCACCGAGATGCGGGTGTGCGCGCCGCCGGCCGTCGCGGCAGCGATCTCGGACCGGAGCTGATGCCATGAACCCCTTGACCACCAGTGCGTTCGACCTTCCCGACCGTCTCTCCCCCAAGGCCGACCCGGAGCTGATCGACGGCGACGAGCAGCACTTCGCGGCCATCTCGGAGAGCCTCGAGCAGGCGATCGCCGAACTGTCCGACCGCCTCGAGGCCGAGCGCAAGGCGCCCGGCGGCATCGGCCGGGAGGCGATGGACCGGGACTCGGAGATCCACCGCCTGACCGGTCGCCTGCGCGCCTTGCGTCGTTTCGGTCTGGACCTGTGCCTGGGACACATCGTCCGTACGGACAACCCCGAGCCCGTGTACATCGGACGACTTGGCCTCACCGACAGCGCGGGGCGTCGGCTGCTGCTCGACTGGCGCTCCCCCGCGGCCGAGCCGTTCTTCGCGGCGACCCACGCCAACCCGATGGGTCTGGTGAGCCGCCGCAGGTACCGCTGGACCCGCCGCCGGATCAGCGACTACTGGGACGAAGTGTTCACCGCCGACGGGCTCGAGGGGCACGCCGCGCTCGACGACCAGTCCGCGTTCATCGCCAGCCTGGGCAGCAACCGGTCGGCTCGGATGCGCGACGTGCTGGCCACCATCCAGGCCGACCAGGACGCCGTCATCCGGGCGGGATCCCGCGGCGCTCTCGTCGTCGACGGCGGTCCGGGTACGGGCAAGACCGTCGTCGCCCTGCACCGCGCCGCCCACCTCCTCTACTCCGACCCTCGCCTCGGTCACCGTCGGGGCGGCGTGCTGTTCGTCGGTCCGCACCAGCCCTACCTGGCCTACGTCGCCGATGTCCTGCCCAGCCTCGGCGAGGAGGGCGTGCAGACCTGCACCCTGCGCGACCTCGTCACCGAGGGAGCGGGAGCAGCGATCGAGACCGACCCGAGCGTGGCCCTTCTGAAGTCGTCCGCGGACCTGGTGAAGGCGATCGAGCCGGCCGTCGGCATCTACGAGGAGCCGCCCACCGAGGGGATGACGGTCTCGAGCCACTGGTCCGACATCTGGCTGAGCCCCAACGATTGGGCGGCGGCGTTCGAAGCAGTGGAACCAGGTACTCCGCACAACGAGGCGCGCGACCAGATCCGGGAGGAGCTGCTCACGATCCTGATGGACAAGGACGACAGTGACGCCCCGCCCGACCTGCTCAGAAGGTCGCTGCTGCAGGACCGAGAGCTGATCAAGACCCTCAACCGCGCGTGGCCGATGCTGGAAGCGAGTGATCTCGTAGGAGATCTGTGGTCGGTGCCCGCCTACCTGCGCAAGTGCGCTCCCTGGCTCAGTCCCGATGACGTTCGCAAACTGCAGCGCAAGGACGCCCAGGCCTGGACGGTGTCCGACCTGCCGCTCCTGGACGCGGCACGGCAGCGGCTCGGCGACCCGGAGGCGTCAGTACGCAGGCGTCGGCACGACGCCTCTGTCGCCGCCGAACGTGCGCGCAGGGCCGACGCCATCGACGGCCTGCTGCAGAACGTCCTGATCGACGAGAGCGAAGGCGCGGTGGGGATGCTGCGCGGACAGGACCTGCAGGACACCCTGATCGACGAGAGCGCACTGCCCGGCATCGACCCGGAACCTCTCGTCGGCCCGTTCGCGCACATCATCGTGGACGAGGCTCAGGAACTGACCGACGCCGAGTGGCAGATGCTGCTGCTGCGCTGCCCGTCCCGAAGCTTCACCATTGTCGGTGACCGCGCCCAGGCCAGGCACGGGTTCACGGAATCGTGGCAGGAACGGCTCGAGCGGGTCGGGCTCGACCGGATCACCGTGGCCTCCCTGAGCATCAACTACCGCACGCCGGAAGAAGTCATGGCGGAAGCCGAGCCGGCCATCCGCGCTGTGCTCCCGGACGCCAATGTGCCGACCTCCATCCGCAGCAACGGCATCCCCGTCGTACACGGATCTGTTGTGGATCTGGACTCGGTCCTCAACACCTGGCTCGCCAGACATGCCGACGGAATCGCCTGCGTCATCGGTGATCCCACGTTCCGGGCGACATCCCGCGTCCGGTCCCTGACGCCGGAACTGTCGAAGGGGCTCGAGTTCGATCTGGTCGTCCTCATCGACCCGGAGACGTTCGGCAAGGGCATTGAAGGAGCCGTCGACCGCTATGTCGCGATGACCCGAGCGACCCAGCAACTCGTCATCCTCACGAGCTCCTGACGTCGGCCAAGACAACATGATCGCCGCCCGACGATCATGAGAACCGCCATCGAAGGAGTTCGCCCGGGATTCGCGCTCCGCGCCGGGCCGAGTCAGGCGCCGATGACGATCCGGGTGCGGGGAGGTCGACGACCCGGCCGAGCGGGAGCAGGTTCTCGGGCGTTGCGGCGCGGTAGGCGAGGACCATGGGGATCGGGACCGCCGCGGTGGTGGTCATGCCGGCGCCGCACCGGGAAGGCAACTTCACTGTTGTCCGTGGTCGTGCTCGAAGAGGGCGGCTACGCGGTCGTCCGCCGCGACACCAAGCGAGGCGAGCACGAGGTCACCACCGACACGAGTACCAGCCGGATCATGATGGACCTCCCCACATGGCGTGCCGGTCGGAACGACCTCGACCGGCACGCCATGCCTAGGAGCCGAGGGACGCGCCACTGCGTCGGGTCTCCGCCAGGTGGACGTCGATGTACCGGGCGAGGATCAACGCGTCCTGGGGGTCGTCGGCCTGGAAGGTGATGCGACGGAGCAGGCCGACCTCGTTGAGCGCGACGCCCTCGCGGGCGAGGACGAAGACGAGAGCGAGGAAGGCGGACCGGGCGTTGCCATCATCGAAGGGATGGAAGAAGCAGACGTCGAGATAGGCGCGTGCGGCGCGGACGGTCAAGGGGAGGGGCCGCCCGCCGTCCGTTGCGCTCTCGGCCAGGCAGACATCAAGGCGGGCGCGGGTGTTCGGACCGATGCCGTAGCGTTCCCGGCCCCCCTTGGCGAAGGCGGGCAAGCTGCGGAACGGCGGTGGCTGCGGTGTGTCCAGGACGTGCTGCTGCCAGCCGCGGAGCAGTTCGAAGTCGAGGGCGGCGCCGCGCGCCGCATCGGCCCGCATCAGCTCCAGAGCGGCGAGCAGGCCCTCTGCGCGGGCAGGGTCCACGGCGCCGTCGAAAGCGCGGATGTCCTCCGCCGCGCCGTCACACGACGGGGTCACCGGTCCGTCCGCGCCACCGTCCGGGCCCTCATGCCATGGCACGGCCTCGCGCACCGCGAGCCAGCGCTTCAGGTGGTCCGGCGCGGGCTCGCCAGACCGTGCGCCGTCGTCTGGCCGCACCGACAGCGCGAGCCGCTCCGCGACGTCC
This sequence comes from Streptomyces sp. NPDC001970, assembly GCF_053594115.1. Taxonomy (NCBI): domain Bacteria; kingdom Bacillati; phylum Actinomycetota; class Actinomycetes; order Kitasatosporales; family Streptomycetaceae; genus Streptomyces; species Streptomyces sp. NPDC001970. The sequence continues at coordinate 37,706 of NZ_JBSFDW010000055.1, forward strand.
TCGACCAGCGCCATGTCGGGGCCGGTCCAGCTACGGAACCGCCCGCCGATCGCCTGGTCGACCAGATCCTGTGCGACGTCGCGTGCGACTCCCCAGCGGCTGAGGAACCAGGTGAGCACTTGACGGCAGTGCCCGTGCCACCCGCTGCCGCAGCCAGTGCGGTCGGCCACCTGCAGGATGAGGTTTCGGGCGGCGCGCTCCCACAAGATCCGCTGGTCCTCGACGGCTCCTGGTTTCAGCGGGTACGCCTCGAACCACCCGGCGAGACTCTCCAGCCAACCGCGCCACTCGAACAGTGCCGCGACGACACGGGCGAGCGTCTCCTCAGGGGTGGTGAGTGCGTTGTGGCAAAGGGAGTCCCTGTTCGATGAGCAGGGGCTTCTTCGTGTGCGGGGCATGATCGCGGAGGGGTAGGGGCAGGCAGCGGACGGCTTGCTGTTGATCGAGGAGGGTGCGATGCCGTCGGTGCTGGGGCTGATGGAACGGCGTGAG
>NZ_JBSFDW010000056.1:0-31845 GCF_053594115.1 Streptomyces sp. NPDC001970
TCCGGTGAGGTAGTCGGGTGTGATGCCCCAGGATTCGACGAGGCGGTACATGGCGACTTCGATGGCGAAGAGGGCGGGTTGGGTGTATTCGGTGCTGTCCAGGCCGTCGCCGCTGGTGATGACGTCGGTCAGCGGGCGTGTGAGCAGTGGGTCGAGGGCGGCGACGGTCTCGTCGTAGGCGGTGGCGAAGGCTGGGAACGCCTTGTACAACTCCCGTCCCATGCCCGTCCGCTGGCTGCCCTGCCCGGTGAACAGGAACGCCGTCCTCCCCGGCTCCGCCGTGCCCGTCACCACGTCGGCGGCGGGTATGCCGTCCGCCAAAGCGCGTACACCGTCGATCAGCCGCGCCGCGTCCGAACCGACCACGACGGCACGACGGTCGAAGGCTGTACGGGACGCGGCCAGCGACAGGCCCAGGTCGGCGGCGCTGTGCCCGGGATGCCGCTCGACATGGGCCGTCAGACGCTCGGCCTGGGCCCGCAGGGCAGTGTCGCTCTGCCCGGAGATCACCCAGGGCAGCACAGCGGGGACAGCGGGGAAGGCCGGGACAGAGGTGGCCGCCGCGGCAGCCGGAGCCGACTCGCCCGCCCGGGACCGTTCGGCGTCAGGCGCCTCGGAGACGACCATATGGCAGTTGGTGCCACCCATGCCGAACGAGCTGACGCCCGCGATCAGTTCACGGTCCGGCTGCGGCCACGCGCTCAGTTCGCGCTGCACGGCAAGGCCGAGCTCGGCCAGCGGAATCCGCGGGTTCGGCGTCTCGAAGTTCAGGCTCGGCGGGAGCTCGCGGTGCGAGAGGGCGAGCAGCACCTTGACCAGGCCCGCGATGCCCGCGGCGCCTTCCAGGTGGCCGATGTTGGTCTTGACCGAGCCGACACGCAGCGCCGAGTCCGCGCCCCGCCCTGCGCCGAGGGCCGCGCCGAGCGCCGCCGCCTCGACCGGGTCGCCGACCGGGGTGCCCGTGCCGTGGATCTCCACGTACTGGACGGCCCGCGGGTCGACGCCGGCCCGCTCGTACGCCAGCCGCAGGACCTGCTCCTGGGCGGCGGCGCTGGGCCGGGTCAGGACCTCGGTGGCCCCGTCGTTGTTGACCGCGCCGGCGCGGATCACGCCGTGGATCCGGTCGCCGTCGGCGAGGGCACGCGCCAGCGGCTTGAGGATCACCACGGCGCAGCCCTCGCCGGGCACGAAGCCGTTGGCGCGGGCGTCGAAGGCATAGGTCGTGCCGTCGGGCGAGAGCGCGCCGAAACGTTCCTCCGTTACGACGTTCTCGGCGAGGAGGTTCAGATTGACGCCGACGGCGACGGCCGTCGCAGACTCGCCGCTGCGCAGGCTCTCGCAGGCGAGATGGACAGCGACGAGCGACGAGGACTGGGCGGCGTCCACGGTGAGGCTCGGGCCGCGCAGACCCAGGTGGTACGAGACGCGGTTGGCGATGACGCCCCGGTTCACGCCCGTCATCGTGTGCTGGGTGACGGCCTTGGTCCCGTACTGGTAGAGCAGGCCGGCGTAGTCGTCGCGCAAGGTGCCGACGAAGACGGAGGTCGGGGTGTCCCGAAGGCTGGAGGGGACGATCCCGGCGTCCTCCAGGGCCTCCCAGGTGAGTTCGAGGACCAGTCGCTGCTGTGGATCCATCGCGGCGGCTTCGCGGGGCGAGATCCCGAAGAAGCCGGCGTCGAAGTCCTCGACGCCGTCGAGGAAACCGCCCCGCAGGCCTGCGGGGACTCCGGCCTCCGAGGCCCAACGGCCCTCGGGGGCTTCGGAGACGGCACTCGATCCGGTGCGCAGGAGCTCCCAGAAGGCCGTGTGATCCGCCGCTCCCGGCAGCCGGCAGGAAAGCCCGACGACAGCGATCGAATCGTTGTGCTCCACAGCTGACCCCCACAAAGCATTAAGAGTTCGATTCGTATTCGGCTTTCACCGACCCTACTAGGAGATTCATTGGCCCCCGCCAGTGCGCGGTAATGTGGCGGTAACTCAATGCATTACCTGGCGATGTATGGCCGGTGTGCCGCTGCGGGATAAGTTTTCGCCGAGTTCATGGAATGCCTTGTCCCTCAATTGAGCGGGAGTAATTCGCCATGGCAGCGAATCAGGACACTGCAGATGCTCGTGCACGGCGCACGCGCGATGTCGAGGAGCATGTGGCGCACTATGTGCGGCTGTTCAACGCCGGCGACGTCGACGCGGTGAACGAGATGTACACGGAGGAGGCCGTTGCGGTCTGGGAGCCGGGCAAGCCGCTCTCCGGCCAGGAGCGGAAGGATTCCGTCCGGGAATTCCTGGCGGCGGGTCCGAAGATGGAGGCGAAGATCCGCCACTCGTACGTGACGCCCGACACCGCCCTGCTCGTCGTGGACTGGAACATCGAGAGCAAGGACAAGGACGGGGCGCCGGAGCGTTTCGAGGGTGTCGGTCTCGATGTCCTGCGTCGTGGCAGCGACGGCACATGGCGTTACGCGATCGACGAGCCGTTCAGCGAGGTCTGAGCGGAGCGCTCCGACGACACCGCGCAACGCGGCCGAGCAAGGCCGAACGAGGACGGCGTCCGGGAACCCCCCGGACGCCGTCCTCGTGTGCTTCGGTGTGCCTGAGCGCCCGTGTGCCCGTGTGCCCGTGCGCCTCTGCGTCTGTCCGTTTGTTCGCTTGTCGGCTTGTTCTGTTTGTTGCGCCTCGGCGTCAGCCCGCATCCTCCGGCTGCCAGATCCTGCTTCTCATGTCCCGGCCGCGCAGGACCTGCACACGGAACGGATCCATGCGCAGCAGCCCGTACTCCGGATCCGTCGGCCCGCCCTTCCAGTAGTGGATCGGGTCGTAGCCGACACCGGGCGGGGAGCCCTTCCGGTACAGCTCCCACACCTCCCGCTTGACGTTCTCGTCCTCCACCCACCGCGCCACGCTGTCGACGTAGGCGGCGTTCTGCCGCGGATTCCAGTACGAGCACGTGACATGCGGGTTGTTGCGGATGTGGGCGGTCTTCACCGGCGTCTTGTACGCGGCGATCCAGCCGACCGGGCGGCCGTCGACGACCTCCCAGATCGGCAGCAGCACCCGCGCGCGCGGCCGGCCCTTCCTGTCGACGGTGATCAGCGAACAGTAGACGATGTCCTTGACGTACTGATGGAACTCGTCCTGCAGTTCGGCGAATTCCTCTACTCGCGTCGCCACGGTCCTGTGTCCTTGTCCTTCTCGGAGCTCGGAGTTCTGTCGGTCGTTCCTGCAGGGGTCACCTGGATGCGATCACGGCCGCCTGCTCGGCCGCCCGGAAACCGGTCTCGATCGCGCCGTCCACAAAGCCGTGCCAGCCGTTCGCGATGCCGTCGTTGGCGAAGGTGATACGGCCGTGCGGCTGCTGGAGCTCGGGAAGCCGGACCAGCTGGCCGGGCCTGCGCAGCGCCCAGCCGCCGAGCGCGTACGGGTCGCGGCCCCAGTCGTGCGCCTTGTAGGCGACGAGCTCGGCCTGCGGAAGCAGCCGGGCCAGCAGGTCCCGTATGTGGTCGGGCCGGGACGGGTCGAAGTCCGGGTGCTGGCTGTAGCCCGTCAGCAGCTGCTCGCCGTTGTCGAGCACGGCGTGCGTGAACATCGGTGTGAGCAGACCGCCCTCGTCGTCGCGCACATGCACAGGACCGAAGTCGCCGCGCACCCGCAACCAGACGCGGCTGCTGTGCGGCACGCTGATGCCCTGCGCGGCCACCTCGGCGTGCGCCGCGGGCAGGCCCGGCTCGAAGTCGATGGTCCGCCATATGTTCGCGGGCGTGGCGACCACGGCGACCGGGGCGGAGAACCGCTTCCCCGACGCGGTGGTCACGTGCACGAGCCGGCCGTCGTCGGCGATGCGGGTGACGGGCGTGTGGAGATGCAGCCGCGCCTGCGCGTCGTTGAGGATCTCCTGGGCCAGGGCCGACATGCCGGATGCCGGGGCCTGGCCCTCGATGGTGATCCAGCCGGCGAGTTCGCCGCCCGCCAGCTGCCACCACTGGGCGAGGGCCTCGTACGCGCCGTTCTTGCTGTGGCCGCCGGAGAAGCCGGCCACCAGCGTGTTGATCCATTTGTCGTCGCGCGGGGCGAGCTTCAGCCCGTCGAGGCGCTCGCGCAGCGACTGCCCGGCGACGGTCCGGATCGTCTCCCCGGCGGCGAGCGGGTCGTGCGGATCGGGGAGGAGTTCGTCGGAGCCCTCGAAGATGATGGTCAGCAACTCGCCGAGGCGGCCCAGGGCCTCATCGCCGTCGAACGATTCGAGCTTCCCGTCCCCGGTGGGGAAGACGGCCCACTCCGGCACCGGCAGGACGTCCTTGACCAGCGGAATGCCGTACCGCCCGAGCTCCTTCGTCGCGAGCTCCTGGCGGGGCGAGAACCAGCCGCCGCCGTACTCGATCATCACGCCGTCGAACGTGTCCGTCCATGTGCGCCCGCCGATGCGGTGGCGCGCCTCCAGCACGAGCGGCCGCAGCCCCCGGGCATTGAGCTCACGTGCGGCGGTGACCCCGGCAAAGCCGGCGCCGATGACTATCGCGTCGAATTCACGATCAGTTGTCATGGTGCCTCTCTTCGACAGAAGGAGCGGAAGCGTAGGGGCTGTTTGGCGCCAACCTAACCGTGCCCGCTATTTCCTGCGGTCATGGCCCGGTAATCTATTCGGGAGAAAAAGACATACGATCCGTTGATTACCGTGCAGTGGGCGGCGTCTGCAATGCTTGATGAGCGCGGTGAGTCGGTAGTGGCCGGGCCCCGCATACCTTGGCCGGGAGAGCCAGTCGACGATTCTCCCCCAAGGATTCAAGGGAGTTGCCGCAATGCCGAATCAGAAGAGAAACCGCGCCGTCGTGCTCGGCGGAAGCATGGCGGGACTGTTAGCGGCTCGTGTCCTGGCGGACTCGTACGCCGAAGTCGTCGTGGTCGACCGCGACATACTCGCCGGAGTGACCGAACCTCGGCGCGGTGTGCCGCAGGGCCGTCAGGTGCACGGACTGCAGGCCCGGGGACAGCAGATCATCGAAGAGCTGTTTCCCGGAGTGACGAAGCAGATCGTCGCCGACGGCGGAGCGGTCGGCGACATGGGCGAGAACATCCGCTGGTATCTGAACGGGAAGCGCCTGGCGAAGGTGCAGACCGGTCTTACGGCACTGACCGTCACCCGCCCCTTCTTCGAGAGGCACGTCCGGAACCGGGTCCTGGAAACACCGCGGATCTCCTTCCTCGAGGAGCACGACGTCGTAGGCCTGGAGGCCACGGCCGACGCCGGCCGGATCACCGGCGTCCGCGTGTCGCGGCACGGCGTGGAGGGAGGCGGGACGCGGGTCCTCGACGCCGACCTGGTCGTCGACGCCACGGGGCGCGGTTCGCGCACGCCCGTCTGGCTCGAGGAGCTGGGCTACGAGCGGGTCGAGGTGGAGCGCAGGAGGATCGGGCTGGGCTATGCCTCCCGCCTCTACCGGATCCGCGAGGACCCCTACGAGAAGGACGGGATATCCATCGCGGTCGTCTCCTCACCCACCGCTCCGCGCGGCGCGATCGCCGCGAAGCAGGAGGGCGGCCAGGTGATCGTCACCGCGTACGGAATCCTCGGCGACCACCCCCCGGCCGATCCCGAGGGCTTCGACGCCTTCGTCCGGTCCCTGCGACTCCAGGACGTCCACGAGGCGGTCCAGGGACTCGAACCCGTCGGCGACCCCGTCGCGTACCGCTTCCCCGCCAATCAGCGCCGCCGCTACGAGACCATGACCCGCTTCCCCGACGGCCTGCTGGTCACCGGCGACGGCGTGTGCAGCTTCAACCCGGCCTATGCGCAGGGCATGACGGTCGCCGCCCTCGCCGCGCTCACCATCCGCCGGCACGTCTCGGCCGACGCGCCGCTCGACCCGCTGCAGTACCTCCGCGACCTGGCCCGAGAGGCCGTCGACGGACCGTGGGAACTGATGGTCGGCGGCGACCTGGCGTTCCCCGGCGTCGAGGGGGAGCGGACCCCGAAGACCCGGCTCTTCCTCGCCTACATGTCGTTGGTGCAGAAGGCCGCCGTGCACGACGAGGACGTCACCCGCGCCTTCCTGCGGGTGTTAGGCCTCGTCGATGCCCCCGACGCGCTCCTGGAGCCCGGCCTGATGCATCGCGTCCTGCGGGCGTCCGGGGCCGCCGAGAGTGCCGGGATCGAGTTGTAGAGATCCGGACAAGGAGAACAGCAATGTCAGCCTGGGATGCCGACGCACCGGTCGTAGACAGCCCCGACCGGTCGGTCGAGGAGCATGTGCGCCGCTACATCGCCACCAACGGCCAGAGCGGCTACATGGAGGGCGGCTGCACCAATCTCATCCTCACCTACAAGGGCCGCAGGAGCGGCAACCTCTACCGCACCGGCCTGTTCTTCGGCGAGGACGACGGCCGCTACATCCTCGTGGCATCCGGCTCGGCCATCACGCACACGCATCCCCAGTGGTACCTGAACGTGGTCGCGAACCCGGAGGTACAGGTGCAGGTCCTCGCGGAGAGGTTCGCCGTCCGTGCCTCCACCGCGGAGGGCGAGGAGCGGGCACGGCTGTGGAAGCTGATGACCGACCGGGCCCCCATCTACCACACGTACGAAGCCAGGACCCGCCGTGTCATTCCGGTCGTCGTCCTCGAGCGCATCTGACCAGCCGCATCCGACCAGCCGCATCTGTCCCGGCGCGTCCGAGCAGGCGCATCCGACCACGCGTATCAGACCACGCGCATCCGACGAGGAGAGTCATGAGCAAGTACGCGGGCAAGAAGGCCGTCATCACCGGGGGCACGCACGGCATGGGCCTCGGCGTCGCCAAGGCCCTCCTGGACGAGGGCGCGGAAGTCCTCGTCACCGGCCTCAACGAGAAGAACATCGAAGCGGCGCGCGCCGAGCTGAAGGGCCGGGCCGCGCACGTCGTACGCTCCGACGCCGCCCGCATCGACGAGGTCAGGGCGCTGCGCGGCACCGTCGAGGAGAAGCTCGGCCGCATCGACTTCGTCCACGTCAACGTCGGCATCGCCGAACTCGTGCCCTACGACCAGGTCACCGAGGAGGGCTACGACCGCATCTTCGACATCAACACCAAGGGCGCCTTCTTCACGGTGCAGCAGCTCGCACCGCTGATCGACGACGGCGGCGCGGTGCTCTTCACCACCTCGATCGCCGACGACATGGGGTACCCGGGCATCACGGTCTACGGCGGCGCCAAGGCGGCCCTGCGCACCTTCGCCAAGGGCTTCGCCGCCGAGCTGATGCCGCGCGGCATCCGCGTCAACTCGCTGAGCCCGGGGCCGATCAAGACCCCGTCCATGGGATACCCGGCGATGCCCGACGAGGAGAAGGACGCCCACGAGAAGGAGATGAACGAGATCAGCCCGATGAAGCGGCACGGCACGATCGAGGAGATCGCCGCGGCCACGCTGTTCCTCGCCTTCGAGGCCACCTTCACCACCGGCGTCGAGCTGGTCGTCGACGGCGGCCTCGCCCAGGGCATCATCCCCGCCGCCGCGTAACGTCCCCCTGCTCGACCCACGGCTCACCGCCTCCATGACGGCCCTGCCGGTCATGGAGGCGGTGAGCCGTCCCTGCCGCGGACGGCCGGGCGCGCAGCCGTCACCCGCAGAGCGACGACAGCTCCACGCCCCATCCCAGCTCCGCGCCCGCGCCGAACGCGGCCTCGAAGTCCTCGTCCCCGAGAGCCGCCCGCGCCACCGCCGTCACCCGGTCCACATCGCCCCGCTCCGCCGCCGGCAGTGGAGCGCCCACCGACGCGCGTGCCGCCGCAGCGGCCCCCAGCAGCCGGGCGGCCTGTGCATGACGCCCCGCCAGCGCATGCGCACCGGCGAGTCCCTCCAGTGCCAGGGCGACCGCCCGCGGATCGCCGGTGTCCCGCGCCGCGGCCAGCCCGTCCTCGTGGAGGGCCAGCGCCCCCTGAGCGTCCCCGCGCAGCTCCGCGATGAAGCCGAGCTCGGCAAGGATCAGCGCCGCACCGTACTCCGCGTCGAACTGCCTGTTCCACTCCAGCCAGTTCCGCAGATGGGCCTCCGCCTCGTCCAGCCGTCCCCGGCGCCGCGCGCCCAGAGCGAGCCCCACCTCCGCGAACTCCTCGGCCGGCTTGTCCCCCTGCTCGACCGCCAGTCGGCGACCCCGCTCATGGAACTCCTCCGCGCGGGCATGGTCCCCCGTCAGCAGAGCGATCCGGCCGAGTTCCGACCACCGGACGGACGCCTCCGTCCACAGCCCGAGGTCCTCCGCCACACGCAGACCGTCCCGGTGCCAGCGGCCCGCCGCCGCATAGTCCCCGGCGATCTCCGCCAGCCTGCCGAGCACCGCCATCGCCTGCAACTGCCCCCATCGGTCGCCGACTTCGCGGAACAGGGCCAGGCTCTCCTCACCGTCCCGCCGGGACAGCTTCAGGTCACCGCACACGTACCGCTGCATGCCGCGCGTGCTGAGGACGGCCGCGATGCCCCAGCGGTCGTCCAGCGCACGGAACTCGGCCAGCACCCGGTCCGTCAGGTCCTCGCCCACCGCCATGTCACCGAACTTGGTCATGGCGAAGCCGAGGAACCAGCCCGCCCTGGCCCGCTCGTGCGGGTCGCCGATGTCCTCGTACAGCGTCCGTACGGCACCGCCCTCCCAGGCGGGGTCCGCCTCGTCGCCCGACAGCATGCTCATCCCGGCCCGCCACACCACGGCCGGCTCCACGGAAGTGCCGGGCGCACGAGGTGCGCCCGGCGACTCGGGCGCACCGGCAGGCGTACCACCAGGCACGGCCAGCGCCATGGCCAGCGAACGCTTCGCCTCGGTCAGACGTCCCCGCAGGAACCAGTACCAGCTCATCGCCCGCACCAGCCGCAGCGCCAGGGCCGCGTCACCGTCGACCGCGGCGCCGTCCAGCGCGCTGCGGACGTTCGCCGTCTCGACGTCCAGCCGCCGCAGCCACCGCTGCTGGTCCGCGCCGCGCAGGAACGCGTCGGCGCCCTCCGCGAACGAGACGTAGTAGTGGGCATGAGCGCGCCGCACCTGCTCGTGGTCGCTCGCCCGCAGCCGCTCCAGGCAGTACGCCGCCATCGACTCCAGCAGCCGGTACCGGGGACCGTCGGCGTCGTGCGCGACCAGGACCAGGGAGCGGTCCACGAGCCGGGCCAGCAGGTCCACCACCTCGGACGGCTTCACGCCGTCCCCGGCACAGACCGTTTCGGCGGCCTCCAGCGTGCAGCCGTCGGAGTGCACCGCCAGCCGCCGCAGCACGATCTGCTCGGCGGCCGTGAGCAGTTCCCAGCTCCAGTCGATCATCGCCCGCAGTGTCTGCTGCCGCGCCGGAGCGCCCCGGTGTCCGCCCGTCAGCAGCCGGAACCGGTCGTCGAGACGCTCCGCGAGCTCCTGCACACCCAGCACCCGCACCCGTGTGGAGGCCAGCTCCAGGGCGAGCGGAATCCCGTCCAGACGCCGGCAGATCGCCGCCACCGCACCCGCGTTCTCCTCGGTGATCGCGAAACCGGGCGACACGGCCGCCGCCCTCGCCTCGAACAGCTGGACCGCGCTCGACTGCCGCAGCACCGACGGCGCGGCGGCGGCCCCCGGCAGATCCAGCGGCGGCACCGACCACAGTCGCTCGCCGGCGATGTCCAGCGGCTCCTGGCTGGTGGCCAGAATCCGTACGTCCGGCGCGCCCCGCAGCAGCGCCTCCGCCAGCCGCGCGGCCGGTTCGACGACGTGCTCGCAGTTGTCCAGGACCAGCAGCAGCTGCTTTCCGCGCAGCGCCCCGGCCAGGCGGTCGATCAGCGTGTGGGGCCGCCCGGCGGGCATGGGCCCGGGGCTCGTGTCGTCGCGTATCCCCAGGGTGGCGGCGACCACCTCGGCCAGTGCGTCCACCGAGTCGGCAGGCCCTGGCTCGGCGGGATGCGCCTGTGTGGCCAGCTCCACCAGCCAGGCACCGTCCGCGAAGGACCCGGCCAGCCGGGTCGCGATCTCCACGGCGAGCCGTGTCTTGCCGACCCCGCCGGGGCCGGTCAGGGTCACCAGCCTGCCGGACTCCAGCACGCCGCGGACCTCGGACACCGACTCCGACCGCCCGATCAGATCGGTCACCGGGGTGGGCAGGTTCGTACGGGGACGGGTCGGCGTCGCGGCATCCACGGGCGTCGCCAGCAGGCCCGGGTCCTGCCGCAGGATCTCCCGGTGCAGTGCCACCAGCTCAGGGCCCGGCTCGAGGCCCAGCTCCTCGTCCAGGCGGCGGCGCAGCTCGTGGTAGCTGTCCAGGGCCTCGCTCGGGCGCCCCGCCCCGTACAGCGCACGCATGTGGGCGGCGCGCAGGCGCTCCCGCAGCGGATGCCGGCCCGCGAGATCGCCCAGCTCCCCGGCCAGCAGGCTGTGCTCGCCCAGCTCCAGGCGGGCCTCTGCCTGCTCCTCCAGCGCCAGCAGACGCTGCTCCTCGAGCCGGGCGACCGCCGCACGGACGAACGGCTCGTCCGCGAAGTCGGCGAACGCGGGCCCGCGCCACAGCGACAGCGCCTCGGTCAGCAGAGAGGCCCGCTCGCGCGCACCGTCCGCCGTACGGGCCCGGCGGGTCAGCGCGACGAACCGGTCCGAGTCCACCGCGGCGTCCGCGACGCCCAGCAGATACCCCGGCGGGCGGTGGACCACGAGGTCCCGGCCCCCGGCCCGGGTCAGGGCGCGCCGCAGCCGCGACACCCGGGTCTGCAGCGCTCCGGCGGGGTTGGCCGGCGGCTCCTCGCCCCAGAGGTCCTCGACGAGCCGGTCCGCGGAGACGACCCGGCCCGGGTCCACGAGCAGAGCCGCGAGCAGAGCCCGGACCTTGGACTCCGGTACGACGACAAGTTCGCCGTCCGCCGTCCAGACGGCCAACGGACCCAGTACCCCGAAACGCATGCCAGTCACCGTAGTGCGGGCCGGTCATCGCCTGGTGTGTCAGCGCACCGGCAGCACCTCCGGCGGTGCACCGCCGGCGTTCCGACAGCGTTCCGACAGCGGACCTCAAGGGCCCGCCCGCAGGGTTGCTCCCGCCGGAAGACCCCGGCGCCACAGATCGCAGGCACCACACGTGAACAGGGAGACAACCATGAGCAGGTTCGCGGGCAAGAAGGCCGTCGTCACCGGGGGGACGCACGGAATGGGCCTGGCGATCGTCAAGGCGCTGCTCGAGGGAGGAGCCGAGGTCGTCCTCACCGGCCGCAACGAGAAGAAGATCGAGGAGGCGCGGACCGAGGTGAAGTCCGGCGAGGCGCACGTCGTGCGCTCCGACGCCGCCAGCATGGCCGACATCAAGGCCCTCGCCGACTTCGCGCAGGAGAAGCTGGGGCGTGTCGACTGGCTCTTCGTGAACCACGGCATCGCCGAGGTGCAGAGCCTCGAGGAGGTGACGGAGGAGTCCTGGGACCGGCACTTCAACGTCAACACCAAGGGTGCCTTCTTCACGGTGCAGAGCCTGTCGCCCCTCATCAACGACGGCGGCTCGATCGTCTTCACCACGGTCGCCAACGACCTCATCTACCCCGGCATCAGTGCCTACTCCGCGTCGAAGGACGCGGTGCGGGCGTTCGCCCATGTACTCGCGGCGGAGTTCCTGCCCCGCAAGATCCGGGTGAACTCGCTGGCCCCCGGCTTCATCAAGACCCCGACCATGGGCGTCGCCGGACTGACGGACGAGGAGCGCCGCGAGTTCGAGAAGCAGGGTGACGAGACGACTCCGCTGCGGCGCAACGGCACGGTCGAGGAGGTCGCGGCGGCCGCGCTGTTCCTCGCCGCCGACGCGACCTTCACCACCAACGTCGAGTTCCCCGTCGACGGCGGCTTCGCGCAGGGCCTGCTCAGCGCCGCCCACTGACCACCGCGCCCGATCACTCCGCGCCTGATCAAAGCCTGACCGATCACACGTCGGACCCCGTGCGAGCGGGGTCCGGCAGCCCTCTTGAACACCCGAACACCCGAACGCCCGAACGCGCGAACACCCGAACACCTTGGACACGAGGACGGAAGGCCATTGCCATGTCTGCGAATGCTGTCTCACCCACTCCGCGCGCCGGACGGCGTGAATGGGCAGGGCTGGCGATGCTGGCGCTGCCCAGCATCCTGCTGTCCCTCGACGTGACCCTGCTGCACCTCGCCGTACCCCATCTGGGAGCCGCACTCGAGCCGAGCAGCACCCAGATGCTGTGGATCATCGACATCTATGCGTTCATGATCGCCGGATTCCTGGTCACCGCGGGCAGCCTCGGTGACCGCATCGGCCGCCGCAAGCTGCTGCTGGGCGGCGCCACGGCCTTCGGGATCGCCTCGGTGCTGGCCGCCTACGCGAACAGCGCGGAGATGCTCATCGCCGCCCGCGCCCTGCTCGGCATCGCCGGCGCGACGCTGATGCCCTCCACCCTCGCCCTGATCACCAACATGTTCCAGGACGCCAAGGAGCGCGGCACCGCCATCGGCATCTGGGCCGCCAGCTTCTCGGTGGGCATCGCGCTCGGCCCGGTGGTCGGCGGCGCCATGCTGCAGTTCTTCTGGTGGGGCTCGGTCTTCCTCGTCGCCGTACCCGTCATGGTGCTGCTACTGATCACCGGACCGGTCCTGCTTCCCGAGCACAAGGACGAGAACGCCGGCCGCATCGACATCGTCAGCGTCCTGCTTTCCCTGGCCGCGATCCTGCCGATCGTCTACGGCGTCAAGGAGATCGCCAAGTACGGGGTGGAGACCGCGTCGGTGATCGCCGTCGTCGTCGGCCTCGTCTTCGGCGTCCTCTTCGCCCGCCGCCAGCTGCGGCTCGACGACCCGATGCTGGACCTGAGCCTCTTCCGCAGCCGCGCCTTCAGCGTCGCCCTGGGTGTCATGCTCTTCGCCGCCGTCGCGATGGGAGGCATCTACCTCTTCGTGACCCAGTACCTGCAGATGGTCGCCGGGCTCTCCCCGCTGCACGCCGGTCTGTGGCTGCTCCCCGCCGCCGGTCTGCTCATCGGTTCGTCGATGCTCGCCCCCGTCCTGGCCCGCCGCCTGCGGCCGGGCACGGTCACCGGAATCGGCCTGATCCTCTCGGCCATCGGCTATGTGATCCTCACCCAGGCCGACCCGGCCGACAACGGACTGGCCTACGTCCTCGTCGGTTTCAGCTTCGTCTACACCGGGATCGCGCCCATCATGGCGATGAGCGTGTCCCTCATCGTCGGCTCCGCACCCGAGGAGAAGGCGGGCGCCGCCTCCGCCCTGCAGCAGACCAGCAGCGACTTCGGTCTGGCCGTGGGCATCGCCGCCCTCGGCAGCCTGGGGACCACCGTCTACCGCAACGGGGTCACCGGCGAACTCCCGGCCGACACCCCGGCCTCCGTCGCCGACGCCACCCGCGACACCCTCGCCAAGGCGCTCGAAGCCACCCAGGGCCTGCCCGGCTCGCTGGCCGACCGGATCATCACCCCGGCCCGCGAGGCCTTCGCGTCCGGGCTCAACACCATCGCCGTCATCAACGCGGTGCTGGTCACCGCTCTTGCGGTCCTCGCGGTCACCATGCTGCGCCACGTCCCGCCGACCGGCTCCGCCGCACCCGAAGCGCCCGCGGACGAGCCCCTCGCCGCCGCGGACGAGCCGGTGAGGCCGGCGCAGCCCGCCGTCGCCGAGCGGTAGGGAGCCGCCGCACACGTTCCAGCCGTGCATGCAACATCCGACGCCGATCCGATCCCGGTGCCGGCCGGCCGCAAAGGCCCGGTCCGGCACCGGGATCGGACGTTCCCTTGGGCGGGCGGCGGGCGGCGGGCGGCGGGCCGGATGCCGGGTTGCGGACGCCTCTTCTTCCCGCACAAGGACGGAGACAAACCCTCCAATTACCCGTGGGCGACCGCGAGTTCCTGGCCCGCCTGTAGGTTTCCGTAGGCCAAAAACAAACCACTCAGCCGCTTTTGCTGACGCGGCTGCCCGCAACCTACGGAAACAGGTGACGTCATGAGTTCTCGCACCTCCTCGGAGCGGAGTACGGCCCCCCGCACCATCGGGCGCCGCTCGCTCCTCAAGGCGACCGCCGCGACCACCGCCGCCTCGGCGATCGGCGTCGCCACCGCCGGCACCAGCCGGGCGGCCGATGACGTGATGACCGACGTCGTTGTCGTCGGCGCCGGGTACGCGGGCGGCACCGCGGCGCGCGAACTGAGCGCCAAGGGCCTGAACGTCGTGGTCCTGGAGGCGCGCAACCGCATAGGCGGCCGCATCTGGACCGACACGTTCGCCGGCCAGCAGATCGACCTCGGCGGCAGCTGGGTCAGCCCCGACCACACGCTCGTCACCAAGGAGTTCCAGCGCTACGGCATCACGACCGTCCCGGAGCTCGCGAACACCAGCTCGGTCATGCCGGCCGCGAACGGTTTCCAGACCCTCACGCCCGCCGAGGCGGGGGCCCGCATGGACGGGCTGCTGACGAAGTTCTTCGCCGGCGCGGAGCAGTACTTCCCGCGCCCCCACGACCCGCTGTACCGCAAGGATCTGCTGAAGAACGTGGACCCGCTGTCCTTCCGCGACCGCATCGCGCAGCTCGGCCTCGACGACCTCGACACGAAGTGGCTCGCCGGCTACACCGCGGGGTACGTCGGCGGCGACAACTCCCGCGGAGCGCTGACCGCGCTGGCCCAGTGGTGGGCGCTCGGCAACTGGAGTCTCGAGGGCTGGCACAACCAGATGGGCTTCAAGCCCACCACCGGTATGACCGCGCTCCTGCAGAAGATGCTCGCGGGATCGACGGCCAACGTGCGCCTCGGCACGCCCGTCACGGCGATCACCGAGCAGTACAACCGGGTGCGGGTGAAGGCCGCGAGCGGGCAGGTGTTCAACGCCTCCGCGGTCGTCGTCGCGGTGCCGGTCAACGTGTGGAAGACCATCACCTTCAACCCGGGCCTGCCGTCCGTGCACGCCACGGCGACCCAGGAGGGCGTCGGGGTCCCGCTCGGCACGAAGCTCTGGATCCAGCTCGGCGGCCAGGTCGACGCGGTGTACGGCCAGGGCACCGAGACCTCGCCGCTGCCGATGCTGATTCCGGAGCGCCGGCTGCCCGGCGGCGGACGGCTGATGATCGGTTTCGCCGGCCCCTCGCTCGACGTGGCCAGCAAGACGGCCGTCCAGAACGCGGTGCGCCAGTACATACCCGGCGCCACCGTCGTGGCATACAGGTACCAGGAGTGGCACAAGGACCAGTGGTCGCGCGGCGGCTGGGGTCTGCGTCGCCCGGGCCAGATGCTGAAGCAGCTCCCCGCGATCCAGCAGCCGCACGGCCGGATGGTCTTCGCGGGAGCGGACATCGCGACCGGCTGGAGCGGATCGTTCATCGAGGGCGCCGTCGAATCCGGATTCCGCGCCGCCGACCAGGCCGCGGCACTGGCCCAGTGAGGCCGTGATGACCGAATGATGGACCGATCTCGATAGCGTCCCATTCACGTTCCGGTCCCATCCGCCAAGAAGATCTTCCAAGAAGTTGGGAGCAGGCTCATCATGTCCGTGGACACCGATCTCTACAACCTCGAACTCACCGGTGACAGCGAGATTCAGAATGCGGTCTTCCTGCGTGCCTTCAACTCGGGCGACGGGGCGGCATTCGACCGGCTCTACCGCGACGACGCGATATCCAATCTCTCCGGAAAGCCGCTGAGCGGTCCCGAGCGCACCAAGGCCATCAAGGAACTCCTGGCCACAGGGCCGTCCCTGGATTCCACCATCAAATACTCCTACACCGCGGGCGACACCATCCTCGTCGTCGTGGACTTCAACCTCGAAATCGCCAATGACGAGGGGGAGCGGCAGAAGATCCACGGTACGTGCACCGACGTCCTGACCCGGGAGCCGAACGGCAAGTGGATGATGGCGATCGACCGTCCCGTGGCCGACGAACTGCCCGTGTGAAACGGACCGGACCACATCCGATCTGGAGGAAAAGGAATTCATGACTGACATCGAGGTCGGGTCCGTGCTGGAAGCAGTGCGGGACATCGTGCCGACCCTCCGCGAGAACGGGCAGCGGGCTGAGGAGAACCGCTGGATCCCGGACGAGAACATCGACCTGATGGACAAGGCCGGTGTCTTCCGGACGGCCATGCCCCGTCGGTTCGGCGGGCTCGACTTCTCGGTGGAGGACCAGTGCAGGGTCCTGAGCGAGATCGGTCGCGGCTGCGGGTCCACCGCGTGGCTCGCGATGGTCTGGGTCTCCTCCGTCGGGCTGGCCACGCTCTATCCCGACAGGGCACAGGAGGAGATCTTCGGGTCCGGGCCCGTCCGTATCTCCGGCGGCTTCACCCCGAGCGGCACGCTCACGCCGGCCGAGGGCGGTTACGTCCTCGACGGCACCTGGCGGTTCAACTCCGGCTGCCGGGCGGCGGACTGGAACATCGCCGCCGCGATCTGCGAGCGGCCTGACGGCTCCCACGAGGAGCTGATCGCGATCCTGCCGATGTCCGAGTTCACCGTCTCCGACGACTGGAACACCTCGTCGGCGTCGGCCACCGGCTCATCGACGACGACGGCCAAGGGCGTCTTCGTCCCCGAGCACCGGGTCATCGGCTACGGCGACGCCATCTTCAACACCACCCCCGGCCGCGACGCCGAGGTGACGCCGGGCCGCAGGTACCGGCTGTTCTCCTACATCATGGCGGTGTGCGCCGCCGCGTACCTGGGCGTCGCCCGCGGGGCCTACGAGCTCTTCCTGGAGCGCGTCCCGGGCCGTGGCATCACATACACCAACTGGAACGACCAGTCCCAGCACCCCCTCACGCAGATCCAGGTGGCCACCGCGGCCAACAAGCTGGCCGCCGCCGAGGGCCTGCAGGGTCAGATCCTGACGCTCCTCCAGGAGCGCGCCGACGCCGCCGCGGAACCGACGGACGCCGAGAAGGCCGACGTACGGGGCAAGGCGGCGTTCGCCATCCACCTGGCGAAGGAGGCGGTGGAGATCCTCTACAACGCCGGTGGCGCCTCGGTGATCCAGCGCAGCGTCCCGCTGCAGCGGTTCCACCGTGACGCCCAGGGCCTCGCCCTCCACGGCATGCTGCTGCTCAGCACCAACCTGGAGGTCCAGGGGCGCGTGCTCCTCGGCCTCGATCCGGAGACCCCGTTTCTCTGATCGACGTCCGGACCCACGGACGGACGGACGGACCGAACCGGCCGCGTGCTCCTGCTCTCCACCCGAGCAGGAGCACGTTCCGTCTGAGGCTGCCGGGCCCGTCCGGGCACACGCAGAGCGCCCGGCCGGGAAACCTGGCCGGGCGCCTGCATCCGTACGACGAGAGGGGAGAGGGGGCGCCCTACTCGGTGGTGGGCGCGACCTGCCGGTAGGCGCCGCCGAAGAACAGCAGCCCAGGGCGGTCGGAGGAGCGGCCGGCGTCCAGCACTCGGCCGATGAAGATGGAGTGGTCGCCCACTTCGTGCGAGCCCGTCAGCTCGCACTCGAGCCAGCCGAGCGAGCCCGACAGCACGGGGGCCCCGGTGCGGGCCCCGCGGCGCCAGCCGACACCGTCGAACTGGGCCGGGCCGAGCTTGCGCTTCTTGTCGGCGAAGTGCCGGGACAGATCCTGCTGGTCGGCTCCGAGGATCGACACGGCGAAGCGTCCCGCCGCGGTGATGGCGCCGTGCATCACCGCGCTGTGCGCCACACAGCACAGCACTGCGGGCGGATCGAGGGAAACGGAGCTGAAGGCATTGGCGGTCATTCCGTGAATGTGGTCGCCGCCGACGGTGATCACGACGACCCCGGTGGCGAATTGGGACATCACATCCCGCAGCAGCCGGGGCTCCACGGACTGTGCGACCGACACTGTTCCGGTATCGAGGCCAGCGGATACAGAATTCATGTCACCTCTTCTGAATTCGGAACCATCTCAATTGCCGCCAGTCTTCACGACGCATCTTTCCGAAGGGGCACTCAGTGGTAACCGCAGGCTCACCGGGCGCCTGCGGGCCGGACAGTGGTTCCGGCGTGACCGGGCGCAGAGAAAAACGGGACAGCGCTCCGTTACGGTTCCCGAGCGCCAGGAACACAGAGTCCACGAGGGGACACCATGAATTCTGGACCCATACAACCGGATTTGGCCGAGCCCTATTTGCTCTCGGTGCTGTCGTCGGCCGGCCTTGATATCGAGTACAGCCGCGCCGAGGGCAACACCCTGTATTCGGTGGACGAGGACGGTCGTGAGTTCTCGGTCCTGGACCTGGCCGGTGGCTACGGTTCGCTGCTGCTCGGCCACAACAACCCGGAGATCACCGCCTACGCCACGTCGCTTCTGGAGGCCCGGATACCGGTCCTCACACAGTTCTCCCGGCATTCGCCGGCGAACGAACTCGCCGCCGAGCTGAACCGGATCATCCACCGCGAACTCGGCACGGACGAACCGTATTACGCCATCTTCGCCAGCACCGGGGCGGAGGCCGTCGAGGCCGCGGTCAAGCACGCCGAGATGGACCGCGTCATGCGGCTCGGGGCGATCGGGGAGGAGATCGCGGTACACGTCGAGCAGGCGCGCGCCGCCGTGAGTGGCGGAAGTGCGGTCGTCGCGGGCGGCGGTGACGACGGTGACGGCACGGGCCGTGCGGGCCGTGCGGACATCGCGGACTTCGACGAGCTGATTGCCGCACTCACCCGCGCGAACGCCGAGCAGTTCTCCCGGCCGCCGGTCCTCCTGGCGCCGGAGGGCTCCTTCCACGGAAAGCTCGTGGGCAGTGTGCAGCTGACCCACAACGAGGGGTACCGGGCGCCGTTCAGGGCGCTCGCCGCGCAGGCCAGGTTCGTCCCGCTCGACCAGCCCGAGACCCTGCGGAAGATCGTCGACGAGGAGCGCGGCATCTTGCTCGACCTCGTGGTCGAGAACGGCGTCGTACGGACCGTCGAGCGGCCCGCCCCCGTCTTCTGCGCCTTCGTCCTGGAGCCCATTCAGGGCGAGGGCGGCATCCGCGAGGTCTCCCGCGCGTTCGCCGAGGAGGTCCAGCGGATCTGCGCGGAGATCGACTGCCCGGTGATCGTCGACGAGATCCAGAGCGGCATGGGCCGCACCGGCTCCTTCCTCGCCGGGTCGCAGATCGGGCTGCGCGGCGACTACTACGTCCTGGCCAAGAGCCTGGGCGGGGGGCTCGCCAAGACGTCGGTGATGCTCGTCCGGGAGGCGCGCTACCGCCGGGAGTTCGAGATGGTCCACAGCTCGACCTTCGCCAAGGACGGCTTCTCGACCCTGATCGCGCTCAAGGTGCTGGAACTGCTGGAGGCGGACGGCGGACGGCTCTACCGCCGGGCGGCGGAGCTCGGCGGCAGGCTGCTGGCCGCGCTGGAGTCGGTGCGGGCCGAATTCCCCGACGTCGTGAAGGACGTACGAGGCAGGGGCCTGATCGCCGGCCTGGAGTTCCGGGACCAGGCGGACGCGGCGAGCGAGGCCCTCCGGGAGCCGGCACGGGCAGGCCTGTTCGGCTATGTCCTGGCCGGCCGACTGCTCCAGGACCACCGGATCCGCACCTTCCCCACGGCCAGCGCGGTGAACACGCTGCGGTTCGAGCCCTCGGTCCAGCTGACCGACGCCGAGATAGACCACGTGGCGGGCGCCCTGCGGGAGGTGTGCATGTGGATCCGTCGGCTGGCCTGACGGAACATTAATGACAGCGAAACAAACCGTACGGTTCTGTTTTGACTGGACAGTCTCCCCAGTTCAGGGGCATATTGTCCTCGATGTACGCACTTCAGGGCCATCAGGTAGAGCTTTGACAAAACATCTGGTCGGTTTGTACTGTGCGAAAGGACTGATGACTCGCGGGAGCTGGGGGGAGCTATGCGTTTCAGGGTGTTGGGCCCGCTGGAGGCTGTGGCCGGGGATCGGCCGATCGAGCTGGGCGGCGCCAAGCAGCGCGCGGCACTGGGATTCCTGTTGCTGCACGCCAATCAGGTCGTCCCGACCAGCCGGCTGCTCAGGGCGTTGTGGAGCGTCGGAGACGCTCCCGCGACCTCGCGGAAGATCCTGCAGAACGCCGTCTGGGGCCTGCGCCGGGCGCTGTCCACGGACGGCCGGTCCGACCCGGCGGCGGTGCTGCTGACGCAGGCCCCCGGCTATCTGGTGCGCGTCGACCCCGAGCGGGTCGACCTGCATCTCTACCAGCAGTGGGTGAAAGACGGGCGGGCCGCCCTCTCCGCCGGGGAGTCGGAGGCGGCGGCCTCGCTCCTGCGGGACGCCCTGGCCCTGTGGCGCGGCCCCGTCCTCGCGGACCTCGCGGAGACGGGCATCCACTGGCCGGAACTGACGGCTCTTCAGAATGCCCGGCTGGACGTCCAGGAGGACTACTTCGAGGCGGAGCTGGCGTGCGGTCGCCATCTCGCCGTCCTCGGAGCGCTCGAATCGATGGTCGAGAGCGAGCCGCTGCGCGAGCGTTCGTGCGGCCAGCTCATGCGTGCGCTGTACCGCTGCGGGCGGCAGGCCGACGCCCTGGGTGTCTACGGCAGGGTCCGCGCCGCCCTCGTCGAGGGCCTCGGTCTGGAACCGAGCCGCGAACTGAGGCAGTTGCAGCAGGCCATCCTCACGCACGACCCGTCGCTGCAGCTGCCGGAGACCATGGCGCCGGAGCGCGTGACCCACCGCGACCGAATCTCCGGCGGCACGTGGACGCCGCGCGTCGAGCGGCCGGAAGAGCCCGCCGGTGCCCTCAGCGCCGAGCGGGCCGACAGCGCCACCGGGTGGGACGGGACCGATCGGCCGGCCACGGCGCACAAGGCGAGCACGGCGAGCAAGGCGAACGGAGCCGAGGCGTTGACGCAGTCGGCTGCGTCCGCTCCGGACCCGGCCCCGGTGGCCGAGCGGCAGAACGTCAGCGTGGTCCTCGTACGCGCCCAGCTGGGACACGAGTACCAGGCGGCCCCGGCCGAGCGGGTCGACAAGGTCCTCGAACACGTGGCCACCCTGATCCGGGAGAAGATCGAGCAGTCGGGTGGGGTCGTCGCCGCCTCGATGGGCTCCGTGTCGCTCGGGCTGTTCGAGGTCTGCCACGACCATCAGGACGGCGCCGAGCGGGCGGTGCGGGCGGCGGCAGCCATCCACCGTTCGCTTCGGCTCCAGGTGGACCCGGAGCCTGACGACTCCTCCCCGCACCCTCTGGAGGGCGGCCTGCTCGTCCGCACCGCGGTGGCGACGGGCGAGGCGCTCGTACGCCGGCCCGAGGAAAGGACGGCTCCGCCGTCGGTCAACGGGGCGCTGCTGGACGTGTGCCAGTCGCTGCTGGCTCTGGCGGCCCCGGGTGAGATCCAGGTCTGCGACGAGACGTACCGGGCGACCGGATCGGCGATCGCCTACGAGCGGGTGAGCGGTTCGCCGTCCCGGTGGCGGACGGTGGAGTCGGCCACGACCGGGGAGGCCGAAGGCGCGGTACATCCCTCGCTGGTCAGGGAGCACGAGAGCGAACTGGACCTGATGCGCGGGATTCTCGAGCGCACCCGCCGGCGGGCGATGCCGCACCTGATCACGGTGCTGGCGGACTCCGACGGGTGCAGGACCCGTGTGCTCACGGAGTTCCAGCGCCAGGCCATGAGCCGGAGTCCCGAGGCCGGGCAGTTCCTCTTCTGGAGCGCTCCGCCCCAGCTGCGGCGGAGCCCGGTCGCGCTGCACGCCGAGATCCTCTCCTCGTACTGCGGAATGCTGGAGGGCGACTCCTCCGAGACCGTCAGGGACAAGCTTCGCGAGGCGATCGAACGGGCCGCGGTGGACGTCGAGTCGGCCCGGTGGCTGCGGACCAGGCTGAGCCCCCTGGTCGACCCGGACGACAACCTCGCCCACCACCGCATCGATGAACGGGAGACCATGGAGGTGTGGCGGCAGTTCCTCAGGAAGACCTGCGCGGACTCGCCTCTGGTGGTGGTCGTCAACGACGTGCACCACGCCGACGACACGCTGCTGGACCTGCTGGAGCCGCTGGCCGAATCCACCGGCTCACTGCCCCTGCTCGTGATCGCGGGCGCCCGGCCGGGATTACTCCAGCGGCGCCCCGCCTGGGCCGGCGGCAAGCGCCACGCCGCCACCATCACCCTGAACTCCGGCGCCCCGGACTCGGGAGTGAACCAGCTTCTGGAGTCCCTGCTCGCCAGCTAGGGGCCCTGGCGTGCAGGCCGTCGCGCGCCGGGTCCGACGGCCGGGCTCGGCCGGACGAAGGCCGGACCTGAAGTGGCGCATATCACGAATTTTCCGACCATGTTTCACATGGTTGTAGCACGAGGCGTGTTGGGCCGATGACAGACTGAACACATGATCGAGACACGCGAATTACTGCGCGGCAAAGTCATTCTGATCACGGGGGCGAGCAGCGGCATCGGAGCAGCTGCGGCGCATGTCTTCGCTCGTGAGGGGGCTGCGGTCGTGCTCGTGGCGCGCCGTGAGGAGAAGCTCTCGGCGGTCGTCGCCGAGCTGAAGGACAAGGGGGCGGAGGCGTCGTACGTGGTGGCCGACCTGACCCGCGCGGAGGATGTGCGCAGGGCGGTCGGGGCCACGGTGGAACGCCACGGAAGGATCGACGGGGCCTTCAACAACGCGGGGATCGGCGGCGACCAGCTGCCGCTGCACGAGATGGCCGACGAGACGTACGACACCATCATCGACACCAACGTCCGCGGGCTGTGGAACTGCCTGCGGGCCGAGATCGCCGCGCTGCTGAAGGGCGGCGGCGGTTCGATCGTGAACAACAGCAGCGTCGGCGGTCTGGTCGCCATTCCGGCCGCCGCCCCCTATGTGGCGTCCAAGCACGCGGTCGTCGGTTTCACCAAGGCCGCGGCCGAGGAGTACGCACGCCAGGGGATCCGGGTCAATGCCGTGGCCCCGGGCGCGACGCGCAGCGAGATCACCGCCGACTGGTTCGGGCGCAACCCGGGGCTGGAGGAGGCGATCCACGAGGTGACGCCGCAGGGCCGCACGGCGGATCCCGAGGAGATCGCCGAGGCGGTCGCCTGGCTGCTCAGCGACCGCGCCTCGTACGTGACCGGTGTCGTCATGCCGGTGGACGGCGGATACGTCAACCACTGACACGTCGGTGCCCTGGCACGTCAACAGCACCATGACAGGTCAACACCGCTGCGTCGGCCGCTGAAACAAACCGCGCGGACCCCTGGTGATCCCGGATGGATCCCGGCTGGGTGCCGTCGCGGCGGTCGTCGCAGCGGCCGCCCGCTATGACCCGACCGTGCCCGTGTCCTGCTGCACGTCCCACTCCTCCTTGAGCCGGTCCTCCGCCAGGTTGGCGACGAGGCGGGTGGCACGCTCGGACGTGACCTCCAGCCGGGCGAGGACCGTGGGCACGGCGATGCTGGGCAGCATCATCTGGAACATGGTGGCGATCTCGTGCGGCAGGTCGTACTCCTCCGGCAGCCCTTCGGTCACCACGCGAACGCCGGTCCAGGCACAGACGATGATGCGGGCGACCTCCGTCTCGTCGAGGTGCGGGTGGGTCTCGCCGCGCTCCCGGGCCTCCCTCAGCAGGCCCGCGAGGAGTTCGGTCCAGTCCGGCCACCGGGTGCCGAAGAGCCGGCGGGACTCCAGGTCCACCGCCATGCGCAGGGCCGCGCTGAGCATGGGCTCCCGGGGGAGGCGGTAGGCGATGAGCAGCATCGCGTCGACCAGTTCCTGGAGCTTGATGCTCTGGGGGCGTACGCCTTCGGTGGTCACCGCCTCGTCGAGGACGCCCCGCGCCAGATCCTCCTTGGAAGGGAAGTGGAAGTAGAGGGCACCCTTGGTGACTTCGGCCCGCTCCAGGACGTCGGAGATGGTCGCCGCCTCGTAGCCCCGCTCGGCGAAGACGGCCGCCGCGGCTTCGAGGATCGCCCTGCGGGTCCGGATGGCTCTCTCCTGGCGCGCCACGCTGTTCTCCCTGTGTTAAAGACGTGTCCCTTGAAAAAGACCGGCGGCCCGGTATCTTAGACGCGTTGGTCCTAGCGAAGCCAACCACAGACCAAGCCAGGGGGGATCATGTCGGACGCCATTGCTTCCGGGGGCAGCGACAACTCGCATATACCGGGCGTGTTATCGGCGTTATCGGGACTGTCCGAAGTCTCGGGGCCGGCTGCGGGGGAGCGCACGGCCGCCGTACCGAAGGAGTACGTGCACCTGCACCGGGAGGAGGCCGTTCTCCTGACCGGATGGGCCTCGCTCGGCAGCGACACCTATGCGGTCACGGCCCGTTGGCCCGAGGCGCCGCACGACGCGCACGACGACCCGATGCTCATCACCCAGACGATCAGGCAGAGTTGTCTGGTCGTCGCCCACGCCGAACGGGCCGTCCCGATGACGTCCCAGACGCTCATGGAGCGGATGGACTTCTCCGTGGCCGAGTGCTATCGGGTTCCCCGAAAAACACCGGCCGACCTGTTTGTGAAACTGGCCTGCAAGTCCACCGGCCAGCGGTCGATGCGGATCGAACTCACCGCTGTCCACGAGGACCACACGGTCCTCGATTCGGTGGTCGACTTCAGCTGGGTCTCACCCGCCGTCTACCGCCGCCTGCGAGGCGAGCACCTGACCGTCGCCTGGGGCGAGGCACCCGTCCCCGCGCCGGTACCGGCAGCCACCGTGGGACGCCCCGACGCCTCCGCCGTGGTCCTCGCGCCGGCGGACCGGCCCGGCCGCTGGCAGCTGCGGATGGACGTCGGCAACACCGATCTGTACGACCACCCGGTCGACCACGTCCCGGGCCTGGCCCTGATCGAGGCCGCGTACCAGGCCGCCCACGCCGCCACCGGATTCGAGGGCATCGTGCCGATCTGCACGGCCAGCACCTTCGAGCGCTACGTCGAGTTCGACGCCGCGTGCTGGATCGACGCGGAAGTCGTACGGGAGGCCGCCGAGGGCGTCACACGCGTCGAGGTCGAGGGCGTGCAGAACGACAGGTCCGCGTTCAGGACCACGCTCATCTACCGGGCGTGAAACCCCGCGAGCCCGCCCCGCCCCGGCCCACTGCCGGCCGGTGAGAGGCGGGCTCGCGGTGCGCAGGGCCACCTGTCACCGGTCGGCACCGGTCGGCACCGGGCATTCACCTCCGGTGCGCCCAGGATTTGAATGGCGATCGGATTCGGGTCGCCCGGTTCGGCGGTAATGACCCACGGCCCGTGCGACGACACGGCCACGGGCCTGCGCGCAGCCGCGCGCCGCGCACCACAACCCCGGAGGACGTGTGCCACCTGCTGCCGAGGCCGTGCCCGCCCAAGGCGAGCACGGGACGACCACAGGCGAGCGACCCGAGACGGCGGACGAGACCACGCGCGAGCAGCCCGGCGGCTCCGGCGGCCCGGGCGTCGCCGGCGGCGTGCGGGGTCTCCTGCTCAGGTCCCGGCGCAGCGTGCGGCTCCGGGCCGCGGTCAGCGCCGCCCTGCTGACCTGCGTCGTCTTCTGCCTCGGCGGACTGCTGGCCGGCAGCTATCCGTTCGGCCCCACGACCCGCAACATCGTCGACCTCGGCCAGCAGTACCTGCCCTACCACGCGTACTGGCGGACGTTGCTGCTCGGCGGCGCCGACGGCGACATGTTCCTGAACTGGACCTCGGGTTTCGGCTCCAACTTCCTCGGTGACTTCGGCACGTATCTGAGCAGCCCGTTCGACCTTGCGGTCGTGCTCTTCCCGGCGGACCGGATCGAACTCGCCCTGTACGTCATCACCGTCGCCAAGATCATCGCGGCCGGTGCCGCGATGGCCGTGCTGCTGCTCAGGCTCCGCCGCGGCCCGTGGCCGGTGGCCGCCGTGCTGGGGGCCGCGTACGCCCTGTCCGGCTGGACCTTCAACTACGGCGCCACCGTTCCGATGTGGCTGGACGGCCTGCTGGCCTTCCCACTGCTGTGCCTGGTCGGCGAGTGGGCGCGTGCCGGGCGCCGCCCCGTGCTGGGTCCGCTGGTCGTGGCGCTGGCCTGGACCGCGAACTTCTACACCGCGTACATGGCGACCATCGGCGCGGCCGTCGTGCTCGTGGTCCGGCTGCTCACCGCCGACGACGACGGCCGCCGGCGGCTCGCGGGCCTACTGCGTGCCGTGCGCGGCGTGGCCGTGGGCATCGGCCTCGCCGCACCGCTCGTCGTGGTCGTCTACATGGGCACCCGCGTGGCGGACCCGACGCCCGTGGTGACCTTCTCGGCCGCGGCCTGGGCGGATGTGGTGGCCAGGCTCCTGCCGGGAACGTCGAGCGTGGCGACACCCGCGCTCTACATCGGCACCCCAGCCCTCGCGCTGGCTCTCACCCTGCCCTTCAACCGGGCTGTGGCCCCGCGGGTCCGGATCGCCTGGACGGCCGCGATCTGCCTGGTGACGCTGTCCCTGCAGTGGGAGCCCACCCATCTGCTCTGGCACGCCGGCGCGTCGCCCAACGGCATCCCCTACCGCCAGACCTTCGTGCTCTGCGGCCTGCTCCTGATCGCGGCCTGGCTGTCGACGGCCCGGGGACTGCCCCGGATGCCCGCGCTGCTGGGCGCCGCCGCGCTGCTGGCCGTGCTGGTCCTCGCGACCCGCGGGACGCCGGACATCGACCGGTGGACCTACCCCGCCTTCGCCTTCGCCGCGGCACTCGCGCTGTCGGCCGCCGCGGCCGTCCTGCTCGCCAGGCGGTACGGCATCGGCGCCCGGGCCCTGCCGGTCGTGGCCGTCGCCCTCCTCGTCGTCGCCCAGGCCGGTGAGGCCGCGATCTCGGGGGCACGTATCGAGCAGCGGCAGCTGGCGCGCGTCTCGTGGGCCCCTCGACTGGGCCCCTGGCACGAGGACATGGCGCGGGCGACCGAACAGAAGGACGCCTGGCCGCGGCACCGCACCGACCCCGGCGAGGTGCCGGGCGGCAACGACGTCCTGCTGGTCGGCGGACAGGGCGCCGACTATTACAGCAGCCTGACCGCTGAGGTCTACACCAGCACGCTCGCCTCGCTCGGCTTCGGCTACTACGCCAAGGGCCGGCATCCGGTCAGCCTGGACAACCCGGTGACCGACGCGATCTTCTCCATCGGCACCCGTATGCACTCGTCGCCCACGGCGCCCGTACGGACGGACACGCTCCCCGAGGCCGCGATCACCTCCACCGACACGGCCGTGCCGCCGCTGGTCACCGTCCGTCCGGGCGTGCGGCTCGCGGACCGGGGCGTCCGTTTCGGCGACTCCGCCTTCGCCAACCAGGAGTTGCTGCTCGGCGCCACGGTGTACGACGTGCCGGGCGACCTGGAGCGCACGAACGAGGCAGAGGGCGCGGTCACGCTGACGGCCACGTGCACTGCCGGTTCGCAGGTCTACTTCTGGGCGCCCGAGTACCGGGGCAGTGCCGCACTGAGCGGCCGGCAGCCGGTCCCGTTCTCCGGCAAGCTGCCCGCCGTGCAGGGGGCGATGCAGTCCCTCGGCGTCGTCCCCGCGTCCGGTTCGGTACGGATCGACCTGCGTCCCTCGGCCAAGCCGGTCCTGCCGCGACAGCCGGTCGGGTGTCTGGTCCGGGAACGGCTGGACTCGGCCGTACGACAGCTGACGGCGACCGGCGCCACCAGCGTGCACGTCTCCGGCCACACCATCTCCGCAGAGCTGCCCGCAGGCAGCACCGGAACCGCCGTCATCGCCGCACCGCGGATCTCCGGATGGATGTGCGCCGCAGGCGATGCGGCCCCCGCGCCTGCCGAGAGGTATCTGGGCATGCTGGCCGTCCCGCTCGACGGCAAGGCCGCCGACGCCCGGGGTACCGGCGGCAGGACGACATCGATCAGCTGCACGTTCCGGCCTCCGGGGCTGCGGCTGGGAGGCGCGGTCGGCGCCGCCGCGCTGCTCTCCCTCGTGGCCGTCGCAATCCTGCACCGGCGTTCGCGCAGACCCCCGGGAGCGGCCGTCGAGTGAGGAAGCCGACCCCGGTTTGTTCGCAGGACGGAAAGAGTTCACCTGGAATGCAAATTCGGCTCGTCCTGCCGGGTAACGGGCTGCATATTCTGCTGAGAAGAGTGGCGTTCGAGTGTTTGGAATCCGTGTGCCGAAACTGTCCGTCGTGGTCCCGCTCCACAATGTCGGGATCTATGCCCCCGACACCATGCGCAGCCTCGCGCGCAACGCGGACCCGGACTTCGAGTTCCTGCTGGTCGACGACTGCTCGACGGATGCCACACCGGAAGTGCTCGACCGCTGGCAGAGCCGGATTCCCAACGCCAGGGTGATCCGCCACGAGACGAACCGGGGTGTGGCCCAGGCGCGCAACACCGGCATCGACGCGGCGACCGGTGACTACGTCACGTTCCTGGACGGCGACGACTGGTACGCCCCCGGCCATCTGCGTGCCATGGTGCAGGGTATGGAGAGGCTGGGCTGCGACTTCGCCCGTACCGACCATGTGCTGGCGACCGGCAGGACGCGCAGCATCCGCTACGCGCCGGCCAAGCAGCGCGACACGGTGATGGACCCCCGGGACGGGATCGCCCCCGCCACCATGGTCACGATGGTGGACTACCCCTTCGTCCCGTTCGGCATCTACAGCGGCCATCTCTTCGCCGACGGCGCGTCGCGATTCGAGACGAAACTGCGCACGGCGGAAGACCGGCTGTGGATCTGGCGCCTGCACCTGAAGGCCACGTCGTACGCGGCACTCTCGCTGCACGGCGCCTTCTACCGGCGCGGCGTCACCACATCTCTCACGCAGATCACGGACAACCGCCAGCTGGACTTCATCCCCTCGTACGACACCTTGCTCGAGGACGTGGCCCAGGACGCCGAGGCCGACCGCTTTCTGCCGAAGGCCGTACGGACCTACTGCGCCATGATCGCTTTCCACATGGCCAAGGCGGACCAGTACGAGCCGGCCGTGGCCAAGCGGCTCAGGCACAACGTCACCGACGCGCTCGGACGCATGCCCCAGCAGGTGCTGGACCGGACACTCGCCACGATGGACACCAGACGCAGCACGATGCTCCAGAGTCTGCGCGACGCGGGAAGGGCCGCCTGACCCATGGACACGCACCTGCGCACGCAGATCTTCGAGGTCTCGACGCTCTACGGAGCCGCCACCCTGGCGGCGGCACTCGATGCCGCTCGGTTCGGCCCGCGCGAGGGGGTCCGCCGGATCCTGCTGGTCTCGAACAACGCCGAAGTCCCGGAGACGGCCCTGCGGCTCGAATCGATGACCGGCTACGGCCGGATCGCGGCCCGATTCGACGAAGTGATCGACTGGAACGAGGCCATCCGACCCAACCACCCCGGCTCCTGGGGGCCGCGCACGGACGAGGTCCCGCTGTGGCAGCGGGCGTTCCGGACGGCCTGGGGACTGGGCAGCGGGCCGGTCGAGCTGATCGTCGAGTCGATCCAGGTCAACCCCGGCAGGGCACTCGCCGCGATCTTCGCCGAGAGCCCCGTCCAGGTGTACGCGGACGGCCTCATGAGCTACGGCCCGACGCGCGACGAACTGCCGCAGCAGATCGCGTGCCGCATCCAGCGGCTCCTCCACCTCGACCTGGTCCCGGGCCTGCGTCCGCTGCTGCTGTCCGAGTTCGGCGTCGAGCCGGAGCTCGTACCGGACGACGCCTTCCGCAAGGTGCTGGCGGAGATCGCGGGCTCGGCCGCGGAGGACAGCCAGGTGATGAGGGCGGTCGAGGCCGCCCCCACGGCCCTGCTGCTGGGCCAGTACATGGCCGCGCTGGGCATCATCACGGCCGAGGAGGAAGAGGATCTTCACGTCCGCATGCTGCGCGGCGCCGCGGCCGCCGGACACCAGTCGGTGATCTTCAAGCCGCACCCGACCGCGCCCGCGCGCTACTCGCTCGCCCTGAACGAGGCGGCCGCGGAAGCCGGCGTGAAGCTGACCGTCCTGGACGGTCCGCTGCTCGCGGAGACCTTCTACGAGCGCTGCCGCCCGCAGCTGGTCGTCGGCTGCTTCTCCACCGCGATGCTCACGGCTTCCGTGTACTACGACATCCCCGTCGCGAGGGTCGGCACCGAGATGGTCCTGGAGCGGCTCGCACCGTACGAGAACAGCAACCGGATCCCGCTGGTCATCGTGGACCACCTGGTGCCGGACCTGGAACTGGGCGCGGCCCCCGCCGTGCCCGGCGCCGCACCGGACACGCTGGAGCCGCTGATCCGGGCGGTGGGCTACTGCATGCAGCCGAATCTCCACCGCGGCCTGCGGGCCGAGGCCGTCAGTCTTCTCGACGACCGCCGCGGCGACGACAGCGCAGCCGCCCGTTACTTCCCGCGCGCCCGGCTGACCGAGCTCGACCTCCCCGGCGGCGCCGCCCCGGGTCCCGCGGCCCGCTTCCGCCGGACGCTGGTAAGGGGCAAGCGGGGCTGACCGTCAGGCGCGGAACGACGCGGGGCCGACCAGCAGGCTCGGACGACGACGCGGACCCGGCCGGCTTCAGAGCCGGCCGGGGCCGCGTTTTTTCTTCCGGGTTTTCTGGTTCCGCATTCATCTGTTCCAGCTGTCAAGCCCCGAAAAGCAGCGGCATGACGGGGATCCGAGGGCCGGGGCCTACTGGAGAGGCGCGCTCACTCAGAAGCACGCGGCCCCTTTCTCGCGGTAGGAGACCGAGCATGATTCCTGTGGTGCCCATAATGGATGTAGGGAGGGCGGACGCGAACAAACATCATTTTCCTGATCCCCCACGCCTGGGGAGAGCGTCGTGAGTTCCCTACCTCCTCCTTCGTCCGAGCGCCCCACAGGCCCTCCGTCCGGCCCGCTGTCCGGCCGGCCGACGGATCCGCACCTTCCGGAGCCCCCGCCTCCGCCGTCGTCGTCGGGGCCTCCACCACCGTCGGAGCCTCCGCCCCCACCACCGCCTCCCGGTCCGCCGGGCGACACCGGCGGACCGGGTGAGTCGGGCAAGCCGGGCCGGGGCCGCGGATGGCCGCCGTCCTGGTGGCGGGCGCGCGGCACCCTGGTGAGCGCCGGCACCGCGGTGGTCGTGGCGCTGGCCGTGATCCTCACCTACACGCTCGTGGGTGGGAGCAAGGGTGTCGGAGAGGTCGTCCTCCAGAGCACCCTGGCGGCCGGCTCCGACCCGTTCACGCCGTCGACGGCCACGGCGGCGGAGGCGTCCCATGCCGCAACGTCTGATACGTCGAGGGGTGGCGGGAACGGCACGGGCACCCTGGAAGTCGACGGTTCGCACCCCGGGCTGTACGGCGGCACACAGCACGTCGCGAGCTGTGACGTCGAGAAGCAGATCACGTTCCTCGTGCAGAACAGCGGCAAAGGGACGGCTTTCGCAGCGGTCCTGGGTATCCAGCGGTCCGACATCCCCGCCTATCTGCGGTCGCTGCTGCCCGCCCGGCTGACCTGGGACACGCGGGTCACCAACCACGGGTACAAGAACCAGGAAGCCACCAGCTACCAGGCGATCCTCCAGGCCGGCACGGCGGTCCTGATCGACGACCGCGGCGTGCCGCGCGTCCGCTGCGCCTGCGGCAACCCCCTGACCCCGCCCGCCGAGATGGAGGGCGAGCAGAAGTTCACGGGCGAGAAGTGGTCGTCGTTCAAGCCCTCCGCCATCGTCGAGGTCAAGCCCGCCGAGAAGCCGATGAAGACAGTTGCGATGTTCGACCCCGAGCGCAAGACGTGGTTCGAGCGCGCGAGCGGAGACCCGCAGGGCAGGAACGACCGCGAAGTCCCGGCCCCGAAGGGCCAAATCCCCGGAACGCCGCCGACGCTGCCTCCGCCCGACACCGAAGCACCGAAGGAGGAGTCCCCGGGCGAGGAGACGTCACCCGAGGAGGAGAAGGACAAGGAGAAGGGCAAGGAGGACAAGGAGGGCGAGGACAAGGAGAAGGAGAAGGACGAAAAGGAGTCCCCGGGCGAGGAGAAGTCTCCCGAGGAGGAGAAGGACAAGGAGAAGGGCAAGGAGGACAAGGAGGGCGAGGACAAGGAGAAGGAGAAGGACGAAAAGGAGTCCCCGGGCGAGGAG
>NZ_JBSFDW010000056.1:31942-36074 GCF_053594115.1 Streptomyces sp. NPDC001970
GAGAAGTCTCCCGACGAGGAGAAGGACAAGGAGAAGGGCAAGGAGGACAAAGAGAAGGAGGACAAAGAGAAAGAAGAGAAGGAGAAGGACGAGAAGAAGGACGAGAAGAAGGACGAGCAGGTCCCGGACAAGCCGGTGACTCCGGATGAGCCTCAGACCCCGAAGCCCGAGGAGCCGAACCCCGTGGAGCCGGAGGTGCCACTGCCCGAGATCCCTGAGCCTCAGGCCCCGGACCAGCAGACCCCGGACCAGCAGGCCCCGGACACGCAGACCCCGGATCAGCAGGTTCCGGACCTGCCGCAGACCCCGAGCCAACAGGTGCCGCACGAGCCGCAGACCCCGAGCCAACAGGTGCCGCACGAGCCGCAGACCCCGGACGAGCCCCAGGCTCCCGACCAGGCGCCGCGGGACTGAGACACTCACGTGCCCTCCACGCCAGGGTCCCCCGACCAGCAAAAAGGCCCTCCCAACGGGAGGGCCGATCGGTCGCGCGCGCCTGCCACCAGCGCGCACTGCCGCCCGCGCTCGTGATCGTCGACGGGAACGACGTGCGGCGGGACGAGGGCGAGGCCTACGCCCGCAAGCTGACCCAGGCCGGCGTTCCCACCACCAGCGTCCGGTACAACGGCATCGTCCACGACTTCATGATGCTCAACCCCCTCCGGCCCGCGCAGGCAAGAACTGCCGCGATGGAGCAGGCCATCCGCACCCTGCACACGGCTCTCGGCACCGACTGAAACAGTCCCTACCACCGAGCGGTGTCACGAACGGACCAGAGCTGTCCCCAACTTCTGCTGCTCGTCAGCCTGCCGAACCGCGCACGGGACGAGCCGCTCTGATCGTCGCGTCGTGGCACGGCTCCTGGCCGGACGCGGCGACGCATGGCTCAAGCCCGTGTGGTGCCATTCAGCCTGCCGGCGGACTCCTGCACCGCTACGGCCGCCGATTGACCGTGGTTGACCGCTCGGTCTGGCACGCATCTGGCACGATCACCCACTGCGACGGCGCACGCTTTCCAAGTCTGATGGTGGGTAGCGGCCGAGTCCGTGCCGGGCAGTCAGTGCCACGACGTCGACACCGTGCTCGGTCAGGGCCTCATCGATGTAGTCGCACAGCTCCTCGCGTTCGCCGATTGAGTACCGCGAGCAGCAAATGAAAAAGACCTGTCGGTCAAAGGGTATGGGTGGCCCTCCCCTTTCGGCGAGGGCCACCCCGAGGAATTACTTCTGCTGCGCGAGCCAGTCGGCGAACTTGGTCTCGGCGATGTGCGCGTCCGGCCCCGGGAGGAGCGTGTCCTCCTGGAGAGCGGCGCCCCAGTACGTCGCCTGCGGGTCGGTGAGGACCTTGCGGGGGTCGTTCTTGGTGGCGAGTCCCATGCGGATGAACTCCTCGAGCTCGAACGTCTCGGGGCCCGCGACCTCCACCACGCCGCCCACCGGGGCGCCGACCGAGGTGCGGCCGACGGCCGCGGCCACGTCGTCGGACACCATGGGCTGGATCTTGGCCGCGGGCAGGCGCACGGTGTCGCCGTCGGTCATCCCGTCGGCGAGACCCTTCGCGAACTCGAAGAACTGGGTCGCGTGGACGATGGAGTAGGGGTTGCCGGACGTCTTGATCAGGTCCTCCTGGGCCTGCTTGGCCCGGAAGTAGCCGCTCCCCTGGAGGCGATCGGTGCCGACGACGGACAGCGCCACGTGGTGCGTCACGCCGGCGTCGGCCTCCGCCTTGAGGAGGTTGGTCGTGGAGGTACGGAAGAACTCCATGACCGCGTCGTCCTCGAACGAGGGGGAGTTGGACACGTCGACCACGACCTGCGCGCCCTGCAGGACGTCGGCCAGCCCCTCGCCCGTCAGCGTGTTGACGCCAGTGTTGGGTGCGGCCGCGACCGCCTCGTGCCCGTGCTCGCCCAGCCTGGCGACCACCTTCGAGCCGATGAGCCCGGTTCCACCGATCACTACGACCTTCATGACGGAATTCCTCTCGGAGTTATCCTGATCCAGTACCAGAAGAGACCGGGCAGTCGTTCTGCTTGTGACACGCGATGCGGAAAATCGAGGACAATTTCCTGCTGCCGCTCCCGCGATGGCCTATTCGGCGAGTTTCCCGCCGGTCGAGACCCAATGCCACGTACTACAGCCGGAGATCATGAGGATCGGTGATGGGTGGGATCGGCTGGTGGTGGGCCCGTAGGCGGTCCGGAAGCGGGTCTCCGCGGCGTCGGTAGTGACTGACCAGGGCACGGGTCTGGTGGAGCCGACGCCATAACTCGCAGGCCAGGACGGTCTCCACGGGGTGGCGGGAGTTGAGGCGGGTGGCGGCCAGGCAGTGCCGGATGGTGTGGACCGAAGGCCGCAGGAGCGGGCCGGGGATCAGCCGGCGATCTCGCTCTCGTCGAAGCTCGGGGCTTTTCCCTGATCGGTTCCGGGGTCCGGGGCCGGGAAGCAGGCCCGGCACCGCGTTCCGGCTCCGGTCCCGGGCCTCGGCTGCGCGAACCTTGGGTCTGCGCAGCCGAGCTCGATACGGTTTCGCAGAACCGTCAACCACCAACGAACTGGGCTTTACGGCTTGATGCCGAAGGGGCCGAGCTCGCCGGCGTCGATGCGCAGCGACTCGTACATCGTGAAGGCGTTGTCGTACGTGAAGACGTCCGCACCGCCGAGCAAGCCGATGTATTTCTCGATGATGGGGCGGGCCGCTTCCTCGGTGACGGCGTCGAAGTAGGTCTTGGTGATGGCCCAGCCGTTGCCGGTCGGACCGTACTTCTCGAAGTACGGCGTCGGGTCGACCGACGCCGAGGCGGCGCGGGTGCTGGCCATGAGGTCGTTGACGTACTGCTTCTGCAGGTCGCCGTCGGCCCGGACGCCGAGGCGGCCGAGGTGGCCGCCGACGAGGGTCGTCCAGGGGTACTTCATGGCGATGTCGTGGGCCTTGATCCAGGCGGGGATGTCCACTGAGACGGCGAGGTTCCTGAACGGCACCCAGCCCGGGTAGATCACGTCCACCACCATCAGGGTGGCGTAGGCCGGGGCGTAGATGAAGATGTTGTCGGGCGAGTGGTTCGCGCCGTGGTGCGCCAGCTCGAGGGTCTCTCCGCCGACGCGCAGGGTGTAGCGGTCGGTGAACGTCACCGACGGGGCCGGGCGGTTGACGTCGCCGTCGCGGCGCAGCAGGCGGCGGGTCTCCCTGTGGCCGACGATCGTCACGTCCTTGCCGAAGATGGAGGCGGCACCGATGTGGTCGGCGTGGGAGTGGGAGTAGACCAGGTGGGTCACCGTGCTGGGGCGGCCGTTGGCCTCGGTGACCTTGTCGATCGCGCGCTTCAGGTTGTGCCCGATGGTGGGCGGCGCGTCGACGAGCACGACGCCGTCCCGCGTGGTCAGGAACATGGCCTGGTAGCTGCCGTCCGTGACCCAGTAGAGGTTGCCCTTGATCTGGCCGACGAAGTAGCCGTCCTCGTTGAGCGCGGGACCGAAGGAGCCCGAGGGGACTGGTGCGTAGTCGGGCAGGCCGGCGGCCGGCTCGGCCGCAAAGGCGGTGCCAGGCAGCGTAGCGCCGAGCACTGCCGCGGCGGTGGGAACTGCGGCGGCGATCGACGCGCGCCTTAGGAACGTGCGGCGGTTGGTTCCGCTCGTCTCTGCGGACTCATCAGTCATCTTTTGTCCTTGTGAGCATGATTCATAGGTCATCGCCAGCATGTGCTGCGGCAATCGCTGTTTTCCGACTGACCGGCGACACTGGCGGGATGTGACAACCATGCTCTTGCCGATGCGTTTGGTTACATGGTTGATACAGGCCCATCGCGTTGACCTGTGGTTCCTCGACTTACGTCTGGGGGTGGTACCTGCGGTGATGCCCGGTGGGCCCCCTCTGACCTGGGGGAGATCTGCCGTCAACTGTCGTCGTTGGTCGTCGCTGGCTGCTGTCGGACGGCCCAGAGACGGCCCGGCTTCCTGCCGTCCTTCTCCCTCTTCAACCCCTCCTCAGCCCCTTCCACCAGCGCTTACAACGGCGAGAGGTCGGCTCCGAGACTTTGGGCCGGAGTCTCAATGACGAAGTCAAGCCGCTTGCGTGACCGGTGGGGCGGCGGTGAAGACCCGTCCGTCACGCAGCAGCGCCCACAACACGCTCGCTC
>NZ_JBSFDW010000057.1:0-33831 GCF_053594115.1 Streptomyces sp. NPDC001970
GCGGCGATCTGGCACAACCACAAGACCGGCCAGCCGGTCACGCGATCCCTGACCGCCTACGACCACTAACGATCATTCGGAATGACTCGTCTAGGGCCCTCCTGCCGGTCGTGCCGTTCCTGCCTGTCCTGCGGCCCTAGCCCAGCGTCAGGGCGACCAGCGCCGCCGTCCCCGCCGTCTCCGCCACCGCCCCGAACACGTCGCCCGTCACCCCGCCGAAGCGGCGCACGCAGTGCCGCAGGAGCAGCTGGGCGGCGGCGAGCGCGACCACCGCCGCGAGGGCGTACCGCACCGCAGTCCAGCCGTCGAACAGCGCCCCCGCGCCCGCGCATGCCGCCAGCACCGGCAGTGTGACCGCCGCCGCCGAGCGGAGCGGCACGCTCTCGGCCACCGCCGCGCCCAGGCCCTCCGGCCGGGCCGCCGGGACGCCCGTACGGGAGGCGAGAGTGAGGGCCAGGCGCGCCACGACGCCCGCCAGGGCCGCGGCGACCGCGCCCCGGGCCCAGCCCTGCTCCCCGT
The DNA here is from genome assembly GCF_053594115.1 of Streptomyces sp. NPDC001970. Taxonomy (NCBI): domain Bacteria; kingdom Bacillati; phylum Actinomycetota; class Actinomycetes; order Kitasatosporales; family Streptomycetaceae; genus Streptomyces; species Streptomyces sp. NPDC001970. Next base: position 520 of record NZ_JBSFDW010000057.1, read on the forward strand.
ACAGCTCGAAGAGCGCCGCGATCTGGGCCGGCAGTACGAGGACGAGGGTGATCACACCGAACGGCCCGATGTCCGACTGCTTCATGATGCGCAGCGCGTCCTCCGCGGGCTTCCCGCTGCCCAGCCCGTCCGCGGTGTCGGCCAGCCCGTCGAGGTGCAGGCCGCGCGTGAGGACGGCCGGTACGGCGGTGGAGGCGACCGCCGCGAGGAGGGGCCCCGAGCCCAGGGCGAGCAGGAGCCCGCCGAGTGCCGCGGCGCAGAGGCCGACGACCAGGCCGGCGAGCGGGGCCCACAGCATGCCCGCGCGCGCCGCGTCCCGGTCCCAGCGGCTGACCCGTACGGGCAGGACGGTCAGGGTGCCGAAGGCGAACCGTATGCCGGTCACCGGGCCGGCTGTCTTCATCGAGCTCACCGCGCGCAGCGTAGTCGGTGCGCCCCGACGGTAAATTGCGCATGACGGACAAACTGGGAGTAGACGGTATGAGTGACTGGTTCTACCGCAACATCGTGGAGCCCGGGAAGCTCCCGCTGCTCCTGGCGCTCGCCTCGTTCGTGCTGACCTTCCTCATCACCCGGACGATCACTCGGTTGATCCGGGCCGGGAAGGGGCCGTTCGGCAACGTCAAGTCCGGCGGACTGCACATCCATCATGTGGTGCCCGGCGTCGTCCTCACCGTGGTCGGCGGCTTCGGTGCGGTCGCATCGGCCGAGCACACCGGGGCGGGCGCTGTCGTCTTCGCGGTGATCTTCGGTATCGGCGCCGGGCTCGTTCTCGACGAGTTCGCGCTGATCCTCCACCTCGACGACGTCTACTGGACCGAGGCGGGCCGTCAGAGCGTCGAGGCCGTGGTGCTGACCGCTGCCCTGCTGCTGCTCATCCTCGGCGGGTTCGCGCCGCTCGGCGTCAACGACCTGACCGAGGACGAGCGGGACGACCGCCAGGTCCTTCTGCTCACCCTCGTCGTCAACTTCTGCTTCGTCCTGATCACGCTCTTCAAGGGCAAGCTGCGGATGGCGGTCATCGGCACGCTCGTGCCGTTCATCGCGATCGTCGGCGCGATCCGGCTGGCCAGGCCCGCCTCTCCGTGGGCCAAGCGCATCTACCGGCGCCGCCCGCGCTCCCGGGCACGGGCGATCCTGCGCGCCGTCCGCCACGACAAACGCTGGAGCGGGCCGCGCAGAAAGTTTCAGGATCTGATCGGGGGCGCTCCGGACCGGCCGCCCGCCGCGCGGGCCCCCGGTTCCGGTCCGGGTCCTGGCCCCGGCCCCGGCCCACGGTGACGCCATCCCGTCCCCGCGCACACCACCAGCACCGCGGCGATCGCCGCCAAGTGCTCCTTGCCCGCAAGATTGTTCTTGATCAGTATCTCGACGACCATGGCGACGATCACCAGGCCCGCCGTCAGCCACGCACGGTGGCGGTAGCAGGCATGGACCGCGAGGCCGACGACCGCCGCAGACGGACCGGTGTCCACGACCTGCGCGTCCGAGGCCGGAAGCCCCAGCGGATTCTCCGGGCCGAGCGCGATGCCGATGCGGGCGTACATGGTCCCGGCCAGGGTCGCCGCGTACGCGATCGCGAGCGTCCGCATCCGCCCGAGACAGATCTCGGAGATCCCGAACACGACCAGGATCTGGGCCAGCGCGCCCCACACCGGCAGGTCGAGGGCCGGTACGAACAGGGAGAGCGGCGTGCGCAGGAGCGCGAGCCAGAGCGGGTCCGCGGCCCGGACCGAGCCGATGTCCTGCACCGGCCGGTAGCCCCAGGTCTGGTTCTGCACCAGTTGGAAGAGACCGGTGAGACAGACCGCGGCGAGCGTGAGCGGCACGGCCCGCCACCTCTTCGTGACGAGCGCCGTGCGTACGGTCGTGTACAGCGGCCCCCACTCGCGGCGCGCGAACGCGCGCGCACGGCCGGCGCTCAGGGTGTCGAGCATGAGGGCGGCTCCCGGACGGTCGGTACGTGGCACGTTCCAAGACCGATCCGTACGGCGCGGAGTTGAGCGTCACCCGGGTGATCCCGATCTCGCGGGGCCGCCGTTCCCGCCCGGTGGTCAGTCCGCCAGGCGCGCCGAATCCGCCGTGCTCTCCGAGTCCCCCGAACCCTCGGTGTCCTCCTTGTCCTCCGAGCCCTCCGTGTGCTCGGGACGCTCGGGCAGCTCCGCGGCGAACGCCGCGGAAGCCTGAACGAGAGGAAGCGCCAGCAACGCCCCGGTTCCTTCGCCGACCGTGACGCCGTGGTCGAGCAGCGGGTTCAGCGCCATCCTGTCCAGCGCCTTGGCCTGCGCGGGCTCACCGCTGACCTGGCCCGCCAGCCACCAGTCAGGGGCGCGGAACGAAACGCGCTGCGCGACGAGCGCACACGCCGCCGACACCACTCCGTCCAGGATCACCGGCATCCGGCGAACCGCGGCCTGCAGCAGAAAGCCCGTGGTCGCGGCGAGATCCGCACCGCCCACCGCGGCGAGCAACTGGAGCTGGTCGCCCAGCACGGGCCGGGCGCGCCGCAGCGAGTCCCGGATCGCCGCGCACTTGCGCATCCACGCCAGATCGTCGATCCCGGCGCCGCCGCGGCCGGTCACCACCGAGGCGTCCGTGCCGCACAGCGCGGCGACGAGCGCCGAGGCGGGCGTGGTGCCGCCGACGCTGAGATCGCCCAGGACCACGAGATCGGTGCCGGAGTCGGCCTCCTCGTCGGCGATCGCCATGCCGAGGCGCACGGCCTGCTCGGCCTCCTCGGCGGTGAGGGCGTCCTCGACGTCGATCCGCCCGCTGCCGCGCCGCACGCGGTGGCGCACGACGTCCGCCGGCAGCAGCTCCGGGTCGCAGTCGAGTCCCGCGTCGACGATCCGCACGGGCACGTCCATCCGGCGGGCCAGCACCGCGACGGGGCTCGCGCCCTCCAGCACGGCCCGCACCAGCTCGTACGCACTGCCGGCCGGACGGCCCGAGACCCCGAGCTCCGCGACACCGTGGTCAGCGGCGAACAGCACCACCCGCGGACGCTCGACCGGCCGCACCGGCACGGCCCCCTGCGCGGCCGACAGCCACTCCCCGAGCTCGTCCAGCCGCCCCAGCGATCCGGGCGGCACGACCAGCCGCTCCCGGCGTTCCTCGGCATCGCGCCGCACGCCGCTGTCGGGGCGCTCGATCAGATCGGAGAAGTCGTCGAGATTCAGCGAGCTCATTCGCCGAACAGTACCGGCAGCTCCGGCCGCTGTCGGGCCCAGGCCGCGTTGCGGCGAGGGTGCCGACGGACCGTCAGCCGCGCAGCGGCAGCGCCTGGCCCGAGACCACCAGGAGCAGATGCTCGCACTCCGTGGCGAACGCCGCATTGAGCCTGCCCAGTTCGTCGCGGAACCGGCGCCCGGACGCTGTCGCCGGTACGACCCCGGAGCCGACCTCGTTCGTCACGGCGACGACCGTGCGACGCGTCGTGCGCAGGGTCGCGACGAGTTCCGCGGTGCGGCGGTGAAGGGCCTCGCGCCCCGTCGTCTCCCACAGTTCGTCGTCCCACGCGCCCACCCGGTCCATCGCGTCCGTCAGCCAGAGCGCCAGGCAGTCGATCAGCAGCGGCGGCCCGTCCTCCGCGAGGAGCGGTACGAGGTCGCAGGTCTCGATCGTCCGCCAGGAGCTGGGCCGGCGGTCACGGTGGGCCGCCACCCGGGACGCCCACTCCGGGTCGTCGGCACGGGTGCCGCTCGTCGCCACGTAGACGACGTCGGGGAAGGACTCCAGGCGCCTCTCCGCCTCCAGCGACTTGCCCGACCGCGCCCCGCCCGTGACCAGCGTGCGCCGCGGTACGTCCGGTACCGCGTGGTACTCGCCCGCGTACAGCGTCGTGCCGTCCGGCACCGCCCGCGCCCCCGCCGCCGCGAGCCGCCGCTCCAGCTCAGCGCCCGGCGGCACCTCGTGGTCGATGTGGACCGCGACGACATCCGTCGTCGGGCCGACCGCCCCCGTCGCCCGCAGCCGCGCCAGCCCGTCGGGCCGCCCGACGACGTCGGCGGCGACCAGGTCGTACGGCAGGGCCTCGTGCTCCCTCATCCCCGCGACCGCCCCGCCCGGCGGCAGATAGAGCAGCCGTTCGCCGTCCGGCGAGGCCACCTCGTATCCCGTCCCCGGCGTGTCCATCGCCACCGCGCGCACCCGGTGACCGCTGATCAGCGTCAACTCCTGCCCGTCCGGCACCCGCCCCGCCGTCGGCAGCCCCGCGGGCAGCTCCATCGCAGGCCCGTTGTGCGGATGCGTCAGCAGCACCTGCCGTACGCCGACGAGCGAATGCCCGGCGCGGGCGGCTGCCAGTGCGGCCCCGGGGGTCAGGTCGAGCAGCAGCGCCCCGTCGACCAGCAGGGCGGTCGCGGCGCGCGCCGCGGAGCCGCGGGCGGCGGCGCAGACGGCGCACGGGCAGTCGGGGCGGGGGAGCCCGGTGGGGGCAGCCGTGCCGAGCAGAGTCACTTCCACAGGAACGATCATCCCGCGTCGCCGCTGCGGTTGCGCGCCCGGCTACGCTGCGGGCAGCAACTGATCAGCTGTCGGGACCCGACATCCGGGAGGCGCACATGGCGTGGACGTGGCGGTTCGAGAAGTCCGACGGGACGGAGGTCCAGCCGGCCGTGGAGCCGGAGGAGTTCAGCACGCAGGGGGACGCCGAGTCCTGGATCGGTGAGGTCTGGAAGGAACTGCTCGAGGGCGGTGCGGACCAGGTGTTCCTCTTCGAGGACGGCAGCGAGATCTACGGACCCATGAGCCTGCACGCCGAAGAGGCCTGAGCAGACCCCGGAGCAGTACGAGCGGCACGAGCAGGACAAGCGGTACGAGCAGTGAGCAGTTCGAGGACGCGGGGCCGTCCGGGACGGGTCCGTCACGCGGATCCGTCCTCCTCCGCGGGCTACCGGTCGGCTCCGCCGGCCACCGGTCAGATCTCGCCCAGCGTCACCTCCGCGGTGGCAGGCTTCCCCGCCCGCTCGCCGGCTTCAGCCCGGCCGGAGCGCTGTCAAGCTTGATGACCGCGAGATCCTGCTCCGGATACCCGGCGACCAGGCGTGCGGGCAACGGCTTTCCGCCCGTGGCGACGGTGACCCGGAAGTCCCGCACACCGTCGATCACATGGGCGTTGGTGACGATGTGGCCTTTCGCGTCGTAGACGACGCCGGAGCCGATGCTGTTGTCCGTCTCGATCTGGACGACCGACGGCAGCACGTTCCTGATGACGGTCCGGTAGCGGGTCTCCAGATCGGTCTCGGCCCTGGCGGCGGGCGCCGCGGCCTGCGTCGTCGCCTCGGATCGCGTCCCCCCGGGCTGCGCGGGTGAGTCACCCGTGCAGGCGACGGCGAGCGCGGTCGAGCAGGACCCGGCCAGGAAGAGCACGAGTCCGCGGGTCAAGGAGACATCCATGCTCGGAGTGTCCCTTTTGCCGGGGTGTCGGGGCCTGTTGTCGGCCGCCGATCAGGGCCGTCCGGCACGCAGGGTCAGCCGCGCACGGAGAGAGTCCGAGGATGGATTGCGCACGGTGCATCGGTTTCGCGCGGTGCGGCAGTTGCGTGAGCGCGATCAGCCCCGCACGCCGCACAGATGCAGCAGCGCGGCCACTGAGCGGTACGGTTCCGTCCGCCCGGCCCGGTCCTCCGCCGCCAGCAGGCGCTCCAGCTCGTCCGCGGCCGGCAGCTCCGCCTCGTCGGGGGCGCCGTCCGTGAAGACCCGCACCCCGTACCACGCGTGCAGCGGCGCCGCGATCCCGGCGAGGGTCGCCCTCAGGGACGCCAGCCGGTCGGCGCGGACGGGCAGGCCGAGCCGATTGGTGTACGTGTCCGTGTCGAAGGCCGTCAGTGCCGCGGACCAGTCACCGGCCAGCCCCGGCCGCACGGCCAGCGCGTCCCCGTTCCGTACGAGCAGGGACAGCAGGCCCCCGGAGGCCAGCATCCGCGCCAGGCCCGCGAGCATCGCGTCGCGGTCCTCCACGTACATCAGCACGCCGTGGCACAGCACCACGTCGAACGACCCGGGCAGGAAGTGCACCCCGGTGTCCCGGCCGTCGCCCTCGATCGTCCGGAACCGCTCGCGAATGCCGGCCGGCTCGGTCGCCAGCGCCTCGCGGGCGACCTTCAGCATCTCGGGGTCGGACTCCAGGCCCGTCACGGTGTGCCCGGCACGCGCCAGGCGCAGCGCCTGGGTGCCCTGGCCCATCCCCACGTCGAGGATCCGCAGCCGCCTGCCCACCGGGAAGCGCCCGGCTATCTGCTCGTCGAGCTGTCGGGCGACGAGCTCCTGTCGAACGGTGTTGCGCAGCCCGCCCAGGCCCTTCAGCCAGGCCTCCGCACCGCCACCGAAACCGGAGACGGCCTCCGCACCCCCACCGAAACCGGAGACGTCGGTGCTCAGGGCCGCTCTCCGCGCTTGACCTGCGGCTTCGGCAGCCGCAGGCGGCGCATCTGGAGCGTGCGCATCAGGCCGTACGCCACCGCACCGCGCTTCGGCTCGTTCGGGAAGCGCTCGGTCAGCTGCTTCTTCAGACGCAGCCAGATGCCGATCGAGTCGATCACGATCAACACGATGACGCCGAGCCACAGCAGCAGCGCGATGTTCTGGAGCTGCGGCACGCGGATCATGGAGAGCACCAGGATCACCACGGCGAGCGGCAGGAAGAACTCCGCGATGCAGAAGCGCGAGTCGACGAAGTCGCGCACGAAACGACGCACCGGGCCCTTGTCACGGGCAGGCAGATAGCGCTCGTCGCCACCGGCCAGCGCCTCGCGCTGCTTGGCCAGGTCGGCACGGCGGGCCTCGCGCTGTCGGCGCGTGGCGTCCTTGCGGTCGGTCGGAGCCGACTGCGCGCGGCGACGCTGGGTCTGGGCCTCACTCCGCTTCGGGGTCGGGCGGCCCTTGGGGGCCTCGGGGTCGCGGGGCTGCTTGGAGAGGTCCGCCGTCACCTTGTCGGTGGGGGCCTTCTCTTCCTTGGAACGGCTACGGAACACAAAACCCAAGGGTACGGGGTGCCGCGCATGGACCCCAGCCCCAGGGGGAACGATCCGGCAACGGCGAGCGTCTGTAGAAGTCAGAAGCAGGCCGGAACAGGGGCCGAACCCCCGCGGAACGGACGCAGGCAGGAAGCGGAAGGGAAGCGGACGAGAGGCCGACGAACGGGAGAAGAGGAACGGAAGGGAAGCCGTCCCCGGTGTCCCTGACGATCACCTACTCCTTGCGCCGGATCGAAGCCGTCAGCAGCTCGTTCTTGGGGAGGAGCGCATCCGCGCTCGAACAGTGCGGTAATGGATGCAGGGCCCGTACTGTGGGTTCTGGAGTAGCTGGAGCCACGTCCGTCAGAAGGGGGCGCGCGAAGCCCATGAGCGGTGTCATGAAGCGTATGGGGATGATCTTCCGCGCGAAGGCAAACAAGGCCCTTGACCGGGCCGAGGATCCGCGCGAGACCCTCGATTACTCGTACCAGAAGCAGCTGGAGCTGCTGCAGAAGGTGCGCCGCGGCGTCGCCGACGTGGCGACCTCCCGCAAGCGCCTCGAGCTGCAGCTGAACCAGCTCCAGGGCCAGTCCACGAAGCTCGAGGACCAGGGCCGCAAGGCGCTGGCGCTCGGCCGCGAGGACCTGGCGCGCGAGGCGCTGTCCCGCCGGGCCGCCCTCCAGCAGCAGGTCACGGACCTGGAGACGCAGCACCAGACGCTGCAGGGCGAGGAGGAGAAGCTGACGCTCGCCGCCCAGCGACTGCAGGCCAAGGTCGACGCCTTCCGCACGAAGAAGGAGACCATCAAGGCCACCTACACGGCGGCGCAGGCGCAGACCCGGATCGGCGAGGCCTTCTCCGGCATCTCCGAGGAGATGGGCGACGTCGGCCTGGCGATCCAGCGCGCCGAGGACAAGACCGCCCAGCTGCAGGCCCGTGCCGGCGCGATCGACGAGCTCCTGGCCTCCGGGGCCCTGGACGACCCGACCGGCATGGCGAAGGACGACATCGCGGCCGAGCTGGACCGAATCTCCGGTGGCACGGACGTCGAACTGGAGCTGCAGCGGATGAAGGCCGAGCTGGCGGGCGGCAGCAGCGCTCAGCAGCAGGCCATCGAGGGCGGCAGCGGGTCGGCGCAGGACCAGGCGCAGGACCGGACCTCGAGCAAGTTCGACAAGCAGTAGGGACGGCGCGTCATGATCGTACGGATCATGGGGGAGGGCCAGTGGAAGGTCGACGACTGCCACTTCGTCGACCTGAACAAGCTCGACGACGAGCTGCTCGCCGAGATGGAATCGGGTGACGAGGCCGGCTTCCGCCGCACCCTCGGCGCCCTGCTCCACGCGGTCCGCCGGTGCGGTGCCCCGCTGCCGGACGACTCCCTGGAGCCGTCCGAGCTGATCCTGCCGTCACCGGACGCGACGCTCGAAGAGGTCCGGGACATGCTCAGCGACGACGGCCTCATCCCGGGCTGACGCCCGACCCCGCTCCAGCCCCGCGCAACGGCCCGCGCCCGGACTCCGTCCGGTCGCGGGCCGTGTGCTGCGCTCTCCGCGTCGTGTGTGCGCCGGCACCGTGCGGTGGACCGGGGCTGTCCGTCCTCGGGCGCCGGACGGGGTGCAAGGCCGAGGCCTGTGCCGCGGGCTCCGTGCCGTGGAGCCCCGGGGTCTCCGTCCGTCCGGGGGCGTTCGAGGACGGCACCCGGCCGACAGGACGGTGGCACGCCACGGAGGTCCGAGGGCTCGGCCTCACGCGGCGGAGCCCCGGGCGAGCCGTACCCCGTACCGTTGCATGTCGTGACCGCACCTTTGACCGTGACCGGCAGCACCCGGCTCGCGCAGATCCGCGACTGGCTGCGCGCGCACCCGCTCGCGCTCGACGCCGCCCTGGCGTTCGCCGTGCTCGTCTGCATGGTCATCGCGTCGTTCATCGATCCCAACGCTCCGCACGGCCGGCGGAACTTCGGCACCCGCACCCCCGAGGCCGGCAGCGTGCTGCTGATGCTGCTCGCCGCGGGCGCCCTGGTGTTCCGGCGGCGCCGGCCGCTGCTCGTGCTGGCCCTGACCGGGGCCTTGTCCGTCGTCGAGTTCGTCGCGGGCGACCCGCCCGCGCCCGTCGTGATGTCCTCGGTGATCGCCGTCTACACGGTCGCGTCCTGCACGAACCGGCCCACCTCCTGGCGGGTCGGTCTGCTGACGATGACGGTGCTGACCGGCTCGGCGATGCTGTTCGGCTCGGCCCCCTGGTACAGCCAGGAGAACGTCGGGGTGTTCGCCTGGACCGGAATGGCCGCCGCCGCGGGCGACGCCGTACGCAGCCGCCGGGCCTTCATCGACGCCATACGGGAGCGCGCCGAGCGTGCCGAGCGCACCCGGGACGAGGAGGCGCGCCGCCGCGTCGCCGAGGAGCGGCTGCGGATCGCCCGCGATCTGCACGACGTGGTCGCCCACCACATCGCCCTGGTCAATGTGCAGGCCGGAGTCGCCGCGCATGTCATGGACAAGCGCCCCGACCAGGCCAAGGAGGCCCTCTCACACGTACGGGAGGCGAGCCGCTCGGCGTTGAACGAGCTGCGCGCCACCGTCGGCCTGCTCCGCCAGTCCGGCGACCCGGAGGCTCCGACCGAGCCCGCGCCCGGCCTCGCCGTGGTCGACGGACTGCTGGACACCTTCCGCAACGCCGGACTGCCGGTCGAGCTGGCCCGGACGGACCACGGCACGGACCTTCCCGCGGCCGTGGACCTCGCGGCGTACCGGATCATCCAGGAGGCGCTGACCAATGTGCAGAAGCACGCGGGAGCCGGAGCCAAGGCCGAGGTGAGCGTCGTACGGGTGGGGCGGACCTTCGAGGTCACGGTCCTCGACGACGGGATGCCCGACGTCCCCCCGAGCGCCGGCTCCGCCGCGGGCGACGCCGATGACACCGGCCGGGGCGGCAGCGGTGGCGGCCACGGCCTCATCGGCATGCGCGAACGCGTCACCGCCCTCGGCGGCACACTCACCGCGGGCCCCCGCTACGGCGGCGGCTTCCGCGTGCAGGCGATACTGCCGGTCAAGGCCCACGCGGAGGGGGACGACGCATGACCATCAGGGTGCTGCTCGCCGACGACCAGGCGCTGCTGCGCAGCGCGTTCAAGGTGCTCGTGGACTCCGAGCCCGACATGGAGGTCGTGGGGGAGGCCGCGGACGGCGCCGAGGCCGTCGCCCTGGCCCGCTCGGAGCGGGCCGACGTCGTCCTGATGGACATCCGTATGCCCGGTACGGACGGACTCGCCGCCACCCGCATGATCAGCGCCGAACCGGCGCTCGCCGCGGTGCGGGTGGTGATGCTGACGACCTTCGAGGTGGACGAGTACGTCGTGCAGTCCCTGCGTGCCGGGGCCTCCGGCTTCCTCGGCAAGGGCGCGGAACCGGACGAACTGCTGAACGCCATCCGTATCGCCGCGGCCGGAGAGGCGTTGCTGTCGCCCGCCGCGACCAAGGGGCTCATCGCGAAGTTCCTCGCGCAGGGCGGCAGTTCGGACAGCGATCAGGACCCGGGGGCGTACTCGGGCCGGCTCGACGCCCTGACCGGCCGCGAACGGGAGGTGCTCGTCCTCGTCGCGGGCGGCCACTCCAACGACGAGATCGCCGAGCGGCTGGAGGTGAGCCCGCTCACTGTCAAGACTCATGTCAATCGGGCGATGGCGAAACTCGGCGCCCGGGACCGGGCTCAATTGGTGGTCATTGCGTACGAATCGGGCCTGGTGCGTCCGAGGGTGGAGTAGGCCGCCCCTCTGCGGAGTACTCCAGGCGCGGTATGCGGCGGATAAAGATTCGGACCTGCGGCTTACGGATCCGCTCTCGCGAGTGGCCGATCGTATAAGCGGGCGCCTGACCCTGCCCGCTCCTGCGTAAGCCACAGAAGAGAGACCCCATGTCCTGGCTGTCCAGATTCAGCCTCGCGCAAAGGGCCCTGATCGGGCTGATGTCGATCGTCGCGATCCTCTTCGGAGCGATCGCCATCCCGCAGCTCAAGCAGCAGCTGTTGCCCTCCATCGAACTGCCGATGGTGTCGGTGCTGGCTCCGTACCAGGGCGCCTCCCCGGATGTGGTCGAGAAGCAGGTCGTCGAACCGCTCGAGAACACCATCAAGGCCGTCGACGGCATCAAGGGCATCACCTCCACGGCGAGCGAGGGCAACGCCGTGCTCATGGCCACGTTCGACTACGGGGACGAGGGCACCAAGCAGCTCGTCGCCGACGTCCAGCAGGCCGTCAACCGCGCCCGTGTCCAGCTCCCCGACGACGTCGACCCGCAGGTGGTCGCCGGCTCCACGGACGACATCCCGACCGTCGTCCTCGCCGTCAGCTCCGACAAGGACCAGCAGGCGCTCGCCGAGCAGTTGGAGCGGACCGTCGTCCCGGCCCTGGAGGACATCGACGGCGTCGGTCAGGTCACCATCGACGGCGTCCAGGATCTCCAGGTCTCCGTCACCCCGGACGACACGAAGCTCGCCAAGGCCGGGCTGAACACGATGGCCCTCGCCGAGGCGCTCAAGGCGGGCGGCGCGACGATCCCGGCCGGCTCCTTCTCCGAGGCGGGCAACAGCCGTACGGTCCAGGTCGGTGGCGGTTTCACCTCGCTGAAGCAGATCGAGGACCTGCGCATCGCCCCTGCCGCCGGTGCCAAGGGCAAGGCCGAGCCCGTCCGGCTCGGCGACGTCGCCACGGTGGAGCAGGAGGAGTCGCAGCGCGTCTCCATCACCCGTACGAACGGCAAGCCCAGCCTCGCCGTCATGGCCACGATGGACAAGGACGGCAGCGCCGTCGCCATCTCCGACGCGGTCAAGGACAAGCTGCCCGAGCTCCGCAAGGACCTCGGCTCCGGCGCCGAGCTGTCCGTGGTCTCCGACCAGGGCCCGGCCGTCTCCAAGTCGATCTCCGGTCTGACGACGGAGGGCGCGCTCGGTCTGCTCTTCGCCGTCGTCATCATCCTGGTCTTCCTGGCCTCGATCCGCTCGACGCTGGTCACCGCGGTCTCCATCCCGCTGTCCGTCGTCCTCGCGCTGATCGTGCTGTGGACCCGCGACCTGTCGCTGAACATGCTGACGCTTGGCGCGCTGACCATCGCCATCGGCCGGGTCGTCGACGACTCGATCGTGGTCCTGGAGAACATCAAGCGTCACCTCGGCTACGGCGAGGAGCGCGAGACCGCGATCCTCACCGCCGTACGTGAGGTGGCGGGCGCCGTCACCTCGTCGACCCTGACCACGGTCGCCGTCTTCCTGCCGATCGGCCTGGTCGGCGGCATGGTGGGCGAGCTGTTCGGCTCGTTCTCGCTGACGGTCACCGCGGCGCTGCTCGCGTCCCTGCTGGTCTCGCTGACGGTCGTCCCCGTCCTGTCCTACTGGTTCCTGCGCGCCCCCAAGGCCGTACGGGGCATCGACCCGGACGAGGCCCGTCGCAAGGCGGAGGAGAAGGAGGCGCGCAGCCCGCTGCAGCGGATGTACGTTCCGGTGCTGCGATTCGCGACGCGCCGCCGTCTCACCAGCATCGCGCTCGCGATCGTGGTTCTCGTCGGCACCTTCGGCATGGCCCCGCTCCTGAAGACGAACTTCTTCGACCAGGGCGAGCAGGAGGTCATGTCGATCAAGCAGGAGCTGAAGGCCGGCACCAGCCTGGAGGCGGCCGACACCGCGGCGAAGAAGGTCGAGCAGGTCCTCGCCGGGATCGACGAGATCAAGGACTACCAGGTCACCGTCGGTTCCTCCGGCTTCATGGCGGCCTTCGGCGGCGGCACCGGTGCCAACCAGGCGTCGTACCAGTTGACGCTCAAGGACTCCGCGTCCTACGAGAAGACCCGCGACCGCATCGACGAGGAGCTGGGCAGGCTCGACGGCATCGGCGACACGACGATCGCGGCGGGCGACGGCTTCGGCAGCCAGGACCTCAGCGTCGTGGTGAAGTCGGCCGACGCGGACACCCTGCGCAAGGCGTCCGAGCAGGTACGGGACGAGGTCGCGAAGCTCGACGACGTCACCGACGTCCAGAGCGACCTGTCCCAGTCCGTGCCGCGGATCTCGGTCAAGGCCAACGAGAAGGCGGCCGCGGCCGGCTTCAACGACGCGTCCCTGGGCGCCGCAGTGGCGCAGGCGGTGCGCGGCACGCCGGCGGCCAAGGCGATCCTCGACGACTCCGAGCGCGATGTCGTCATCACCTCGGCCAAGCCGGCGACGACGATGGCCGAGCTGAAGAAGCTGGCCCTCGGCCCGGTGAAGCTCGGTGACATCGCCGACGTGGAGCTGGTCCCCGGACCGGTCTCGATGACCCGGATCGACGGCGCGCGCGCCGCGACGATCTCGGCGAAGCCGACCAGTGACAACACCGGCGCGGTGAGCACGGAGCTCCAGTCGAAGATCAACGCGCTGGACCTGCCCGAGGGTGCGACCGCGTCGATCGGCGGCGTCGGACAGGACCAGGAGGAGGCCTTCGCCTCGCTGGCCCTGGCCATGCTGGCGGCGATCGCGATCGTCTTCATGCTGCTCGTGGCGACGTTCCGCTCGCTGGTGCAGCCGCTGATCCTGCTGGTCTCCATTCCCTTCGCGGCGACGGGCGCGATCGGTCTGCTCGTGCTGACCGGCACGCCGCTGGGTGTTCCGGCGATGATCGGCATGCTGATGCTGATCGGCATCGTGGTCACCAACGCGATCGTGCTGATCGACCTCATCAACCAGTACCGGGCCCAGGGCCTGGGCGTGGTCGAGGCGGTCATCGAGGGCGGCCGCCACCGTCTCCGCCCGATCCTGATGACGGCCCTCGCGACGATCTTCGCGCTGCTGCCGATGGCGCTGGGTGTCACGGGCGAGGGCGGCTTCATCGCCCAGCCGCTCGCGGTGGTCGTGATCGGCGGACTGGTGACGTCGACGCTTCTGACGCTGCTGCTGGTGCCGACGCTGTACGCGATGGTCGAACTCCGCAAGGAGCGGCGCCGCGTCAAGCGCGCGGCGAAGCGGGCGAAGAAGTCGGGATCGGACGGCTCCGCCCCGACGGCCCCCGCGCCGTCGGACGACCCGGACCCGCAGCCGGTCAACGCGTAAGGCCTCCGGCACGCTCTCTCCGCCCCCGGTACCGGTCACCTCCCGGTACCGGGGGCGGGGTGGCTTCCGGGCCCGCCCGGTGGCGTGTCGGTGACCGGTCACCGGTCACCGACACGGCACCGCACACCGCCGCACGCACGTCGCCCCCGGCGCGCAAGCAGAGCCGCACGCCGGGGGCGACAGGGGGCAACGGGGGCGCCGCCCCCGTTACGGAAGCGCCAGCATCCGCTCGAGGGCGAGCTTCGCGAAGCTCTCCGTCTCGCGGTCGACCTGGATCTGGTTGACCAGCTTCCCCTCCGCCAGGGACTCCAGGGCCCACACCAGATGCGGCAGGTCGATCCGGTTCATCGTGGAGCAGAAGCAGACCGTCTTGTCGAGGAAGACGATCTCCTTGTCCTCGTCCGCGAAACGATTCGCCAGCCGCCGCACGAGGTTCAGCTCGGTACCGATCGCCCACTTGGACCCGGCCGGCGCCGCCTCGAGCGTCTTGATGATGTACTCCGTCGAGCCGACGTAGTCCGCAGCCGCGACGACCTCGTGCTTGCACTCGGGGTGGACGAGCACGTTCACGCCCGGGATGCGCTCGCGCACGTCGTTCACGGAGTCCAGCGAGAAGCGGCCGTGCACCGAGCAGTGGCCCCGCCACAGGATCATCTTCGCGCCGCGCAGCTCATCGGCGGTGAGGCCGCCGTTCGGCTTGTGCGGGTTGTAGACGACGCAGTCGTCCAGGGACATCCCCATGTCGCGGACCGCGGTGTTGCGCCCGAGGTGCTGGTCCGGCAGGAAGAGGACCTTCTCGCCCTGCTCGAAGGCCCAGTCCAGCGCGCGCTTCGCGTTCGACGACGTACAGATCGTGCCGCCGTGCTTGCCGGTGAAGGCCTTGATGTCGGCGGAGGAGTTCATGTACGAGACCGGGACCGTCACATCGGCGATCCCGGCTTCGGTGAGCACGTCCCAGCACTCGGCGACCTGTTCCGCCGTCGCCATGTCGGCCATCGAGCAGCCGGCGGCGAGGTCGGGGAGGACGACCTTCTGGTCGTCGGTGGTCAGGATGTCCGCCGACTCGGCCATGAAGTGCACGCCGCAGAAGACGATGTACTCGGCCTCCGGGCGGGCCGCCGCGTCCTTGGCGAGCTTGAAGGAGTCGCCGGTGACGTCCGCGAACTGGATGACCTCGTCGCGCTGGTAGTGGTGACCGAGCACGAAGACCTTGTCCCCGAGCTTCTCCTTGGCCGCGCGGGCGCGCTCCACCAGGTCCGGGTCGGACGGGGAGGGGAGATCGCCGGGGCATTCGACGCCGCGCTCGCTCTTGGGGTCGGCCTCGCGGCCGAGGAGCAGCAGGGCAAGGGGCGTCGGCTGGACGTCCAGGGGTTGGGCGGTGGTCACGTCACGCACCCTTTCTCTTCTCAAGCGATGAGCGCGGCGGCAGCCGCTTCAATGGAGCCGGTGCTCGCACCGAGGGCTTCTCGTCTATTTGACGCTATCTATCATAACCGCTTCACGTCACTTTGACGACGGCCATAGCGTCGATGTGACGCAATTCCCGGGCGCCATCACGTACACCTGTTGTCCACGGGTCGGTGCCCTGATGGGAGCGCGTGTGCGAGCATGAAGGGGAAAGACTAGGGCTCGCCCGGAATGAATCCGGGGCCCCGCCGGTTGCAACCGTCGGCAAGCAGTCTCCGTACAACCCGGGAGAGAAGCAGATGTCCGTATCGGACGAGACCACCACCGTGAGCGACGGCATCCTCCTGTCCGACGCCGCCGCGGCCAAGGTCAAGGCCCTGCTGGACCAGGAAGGCCGGGACGACCTGGCGCTGCGCGTCGCGGTTCAGCCCGGCGGCTGCTCCGGCCTGCGGTACCAGCTCTTCTTCGACGAGCGCTCGCTCGACGGCGATGTCGTCAAGGATTTCGACGGCGTGAAGGTCGTCACGGACCGCATGAGCGCTCCGTACCTGGGCGGCGCCTCGATCGACTTCGTGGACACGATCGAGAAGCAGGGCTTCACGATCGACAATCCGAACGCGACGGGCTCCTGCGCCTGCGGCGACTCCTTCAGCTAAGTCGCTCCGCCGCCCTCGGCGTGCCGGTGACCGCTCACTTACGGGGCACGGGGTCACCGCTCTCCTCATCGACGACCGTCCGGTCACCCAGCGGCGTGTCCAGCGTCACCTTCTCCGTCAGCTCCTTGGCGATCATGATGCAGACCCGCTCCGGGTCGCGCCGCGACTCGATGATCTTCACCTTCACCTGGCTGCCGCTCTCCTCCGCGTCGGCCGAGTAGTCGCTGCACACCCCTCCCCAGAAGCGCAGGGCCAGCGTCCGCCCGTCCTTCTCGACGGTGTACGACTCCACGCTCCGTACGGACGTCTCCGGCAGGCGTGTCGGGTCGGGCGACGGCAGCTGCTCCTTCGGCGGCACCGAGTGCGCCGGCCTCAGATGCTCGGGAGCCACCGCGGGGTGCGTGAGGGTGAACGGCGGCGCGTCGCCCTCCGGGTCCACCTGGAACAGCCAGGACGGTACGAGCGCGGGCCGGCCGTCCTCGGAGTGGACCGCGAGCCCGAAGACCGCCTTGCTGATCGTCACGGGCCGCGGCGTGCCGGACTGCGGTGTACCGGGATCCGGCTCGCACGGTGCGGCCTGCTTGTCCGCCGGTACGGGAGTCGCGCAGCCGCCGATCCCGATCGGGCCGCCTGCCGCGGCGGCCTTGTTCAGCTGCTTCAGCGCCTCGTCCGCGCCGATCACCGGGTACTCCGCGCCCTTCGCGGGCTTCGCCAACTGCCCGCTGCCGCCCACCACCTGGCCGTCGCTGCCGACCTGGATCCCCGTCGACCAGCCGAACGTCGGCAGGCCGCCCACCAGGGGATCGGCGTTCACCACACGGATCGCGCCCATCGTCTGGGCCGCGTTCAGCCGCGCGTCGCTCTGGCCCACGGCCGTCAGCACGGGAGCGGCCGCCTTCTTCGCCGCACCCTCGCTCACCGGTGGGACGGCCGAGTCGCCGCGGGTGCCGGGGCCGGGGGCGACGCCCCCGCCCGGACAGGGCCTGACCTTGGTGCAGTCGTCGCCCTTGGGGGTCGGTCCGAACCTGGCGAACGACCAGGTGCCCGGAGCCTGCCGGTTCACCTGGAGCATCGGTCCGCCCGAGTCCTTCTCCGCACCGATCTTCCAGACGTCGCCCACCGCACGCGGGGTACCCGCCACCCCGAGGGCCGCGGCCAGACGGGTGACCTCGGCCGCGCCGACCGTACCGCGCGCGCGGTACACCGGAGCGGAGTCGGGGCCGTCCGGAAGCTCCCCGTCGAACCGGTACTGCGGACCGTTCGGGTCCGGCTCACCAGGGGCGATCCCGAAGGGCGGACCGCTTTCCGAGTGGCCGTCCAGGGCGAGCGGCGGAGGCGGCGTCCGGCCGGCGCCCGGCGACGCCGCACCGCCGTCGGATGCCGTGGTGGCCCAGTACGCGCCGCCACCTCCGGCGAGGAGAACCGCCGTGGCCACCGAGGCGACGGCCAGCGGGGATCGCCGCCGGCGCGGGCCGTCGGCGGTCTTGGGGGGCCGCTCCGTGCTGTTCACCGCATCGCTCCTTCGGACCCGTGAGGGGGGACACCCCTGTGACGGGACGGGGGAGCGTGCGGTTCCCGCCTACGGCGTCAGTCGCCGTACGGGGACATGGCACCCACCAGCCGGGCGGACGCGGGGGACACGACCACACCATGGATCAGTGACGGCGGCACCGGCGCGCCCGCCGCGACCGGCGGAACCGCCCAGTGCGGGGCCATCCGTGCGCTCTTGCCACGCAGGTCGGCGAGGCTGGTCTCGATGTCCCGCAGGTCACGCGGGGTGCTGTGCTGAGGCATAGGGGCACCGTACGCAGGGTTACGTGGCGGAAAAAGACCTACTATCGGGTAGTTTCCGCACTTCAGCGGAGCTCGCGCAAACCGGTAGCGTTAACTGTCCGTCCCGCCCTCCCTCCCTGGAGCACCTCGCCGTGCGAATCGCAGTCACCGGCTCCATCGCAACCGACCACCTCATGACCTTCCCCGGTCGCTTCGCCGACCAGCTGGTCGCGGACCAGCTGCACACGGTCTCCCTCTCCTTCCTGGTCGACAACCTCGATGTGCGCAGGGGAGGGGTCGGCGCCAACATCTGCTTCGGCATGGGCCAGCTCGGCACCCGCCCGATCCTGGTGGGAGCGGCCGGTTCCGACTTCGACGAGTACCGCGCGTGGCTGGACCGGCACGGCGTCGACACGGCGTCCGTACGCATCTCCGAGGTGCTGCACACCGCGCGCTTCGTCTGCACGACGGACGCGGACCACAACCAGATCGGCTCCTTCTACACCGGAGCGATGAGCGAGGCCCGGCAGATCGAGCTGAAGTCGGTGGCGGACCGCATCGGCGGGCTCGACCTGGTGCTGATCGGCGCCGACGACCCGGAGGCGATGCTGCGGCACACCGAGGAGTGCCGCTCGCGGGGAATCCCGTTCGCGGCGGACTTCTCGCAGCAGATCGCGCGGATGAACGGTGACGAGATCCGGATACTGCTGGACGGCGCGACGTACCTCTTCTCCAACGAGTACGAGAAGGGCCTCATCGAGTCCAAGACGGGCTGGACCGACGAGGAGATCCTGGCCCGCGTCGGCCACCGGGTCACCACGCTCGGCTCGCGAGGTGTGCGCATCGAGCAGGCGGGCGAGGAGAGCATCGAGGTCGGCTGCCCCGAGGAGGACTCCAAGGTCGACCCGACGGGTGTCGGTGACGCCTTCCGCGCGGGCTTCCTCTCGGGCCTGTCGTGGGGCGTGGGCCTGGAGCGTGCCGCGCAGGTCGGCTGCATGCTCGCCACCCTGGTCATCGAGACCCTGGGCACCCAGGAGTACACGCTCCGCCGCGCCCACTTCATGGACCGCTTCACCAAGGCCTACGGCCACGATGCCGCCGCCGCGGTCCAGGCGCACCTGTCCTAGACCTGCCCACCCTCACGTGCCGGCGGGGCTCCGACGGAGCCCCGCCGGCACGTGAGGCCGCGGCACCCACGGTCAGGACGTGCGCCGCACCACGTACGCAGCGCCCCGCTCCGCCGCCCGCTCACCCACGTACTCCTGCCCCCGCATCTCGCACCACGCGGGAATGTCGAGCCGTGCCGCCTCGTCGTCGGACAGGACGGTGACCGTGCCGCCCACCGGCACGTCCCCGATGACCTTCGCGAGCTCGATGACGGGAATCGGGCAGCGCTTGCCCAGCGCGTCCACGACCAGTGCGGCCTCCCCGGCGGCCGGCCCGGGGGACACCGGAGCGTCGAGCCGGCGGCGGACGTCCGCGACGACCCCCGGCAGGACCTCCAGGAAGCGGTCCACCTCCTCCTCCGCCGTCCCCACCGGCAGGGACACCCGCACATTGCCCTCGCTCAGGACCCCCATCGCCCGCAGCACATGGCTCGGGGTCAGCGTCGAGCTCGTGCACGACGAACCCGACGAAACGGAGAACCCGGCCCGGTCCAGCTCGTGCAGCACGGTCTCTCCGTCGACATAGAGACAGGAGAAGGTGACGAGATGGGGGAGCCGGCGCACGGGATCGCCCACCACCTCGACGTCCGGGACGAGCTCCGGGACCCGCGCGCGGATCCGGTCGACCAGGGACCTGAGGCGCTCCGACTCGGCCGCCGCCTCGTCCCGTACCGCCCGCAGCGACGCCACGGCCGCCACGATCGCGGGGATGTTCTCGAAGCCGGGCGCGCGCCCCGACTCCCGCTCGTCCGCGGGGTCTTGGGGAGCGAACCGGACACCCTTGCGCACCGCGAGGAGCCCGACGCCCGCCGGACCGCCCCACTTGTGCGCGCTCGCGGTCAGCAGTGACCAGTCCCCGGCGGCCGGACCCCACGCAAGCGACTGCGCCGCGTCGACGAGCAGCGGCACCCCCGCGGCCCGGCACACCGAGGCCACATCGGCGACCGGCTGTTCCGTACCCACCTCGTGGTTCGCGGACTGGAGGCAGGCCAGCGCCGTGTCCTCCCGGAGCGCCGCGGCGTACGCATCCGGCGACACCGCGCCCGTGCGCGCCACCGGCACCTCGGTCACGTCGAAGCCCTCGGCCGCGTGCAGCACCGCGGAGTGCTCCACCGCCGACACCACCACATGGCTCCCGACTCGCCGGCGACCCGCCATCGCCCCCGCCACCCCCGCGTGAATGGCCCGGGTACCCGAAGAGGTGAAAACCAGCTCGTCCGGGCGGCACCCCACGGCCTCCGCGGCGGCCTCCCGCGCCGCGTCCAGGAGCAGCCGCGCCCGCCGCCCCTCGCGGTAGAGCCGGGCAGGGTCCGCCCACCCCTCGTCCAGGGCGGCCTGCAGGGCCTGCCGGGCGACCGGGTGCAGCGGAGCGGAGGATGCGGCATCGAAATAGGGCACACGACCACGCTAACGCGCGCGGCCGAAGAGGGCGTCAGATGGCTGCCGGGGGACGGTGGTCGACGCCTCTCACCAGGTCCCGGAATGGGACAGTCCACCCCTTCGGGTCGTCGGACGGCGCGTTGGGCACCCTCCCCGCGCGACCCCAAATAGCGTCCAGTAGGGTTTGGTCCGCATAAACATCCAAACCCCTGCCCGCGTCAGGGCCGGCGACCGACCAGCGAGACGGCCGCAGCCGGCCGCGCGGGCGAGACTCTCGGGAAGGCGCTACGTGAGTCCCAACGGCTCCGACCGCTCGTCGCGGCGCCCGATGCGGCGGAAGCTGCCGCAGGTGCTGACTGCGGGCTTGATCGTGGCAACCGCCACTGCTTGCTCCCCCACTTGGGAGGACTTCCCCCGCCTTGGAATGCCTACCCCGGTCACGGAGGAGGCTCCGCGGATCCTCTCCCTCTGGCAGGGATCCTGGGCGGCCGCCCTCGCCGTGGGCGTCCTGGTGTGGGGACTGATCCTGTGGAGCGTGTTCTTCCACCGGCGCAGCCGCACCAAGGTCGAGGTTCCCCCGCAGACCCGGTACAACATGCCCATCGAGGCGCTGTACACCGTCGTCCCGCTCATCATCGTCTCGGTGCTCTTCTACTTCACCGCGCGTGACGAGTCGAAGCTCCTCAGCCTCTCCGCCAAGCCGGCCCACACCATCAACGTGGTCGGCTACCAGTGGAGCTGGGGCTTCAACTACATCGAGGACGTGGACGGCAACGCCGGCACGGGCGATGCGAAGGCCGACAAGAACCTGAAGGCCATTCCGGACCAGTACACGAAGGACTTCCTCGGAGGTGCCGAGGGTGTGTACGACTACGGCATCCCCGGCACCCGGAACCCGCAGAACGGCAACCCCGGTCCGACCCTGTGGCTGCCGAAGGGCGAGAAGGTCCGCTTCGTGCTGACCTCCCGCGACGTCATCCACTCCTTCTGGGTCGTCCCCTTCCTGTTCAAGCAGGACGTCATCCCCGGGCACACCAACGTGTTCGAGGTGACGCCGAACATGGAGGGCACCTTCATGGGCAAGTGCGCCGAGCTCTGCGGTGTCGACCACTCCCGGATGCTCTTCAACGTCAAGGTCGTCTCCCCGGAGCGCTACCAGCAGCACCTGAAGGAGCTGGCCGAGAAGGGGCAGACCGGCTTCATCCCGTCGGGCATTGAGCAGTCGGACCCGGCCCGGAATGCGGAGAAGAACCAACTGTGAGCATCCTCAACGAATCCCTGGGTGCTGCCGCGGCTGACGACTCGTACGAGAACGAGCTCCCGCTCCGCCGCAGGCAGCCCGGCAATGCGGTGGTGAAGTGGCTGACCACCACCGACCACAAGACCATCGGCACGCTGTATCTGGTCACGTCGTTCGTCTTCTTCTGCATCGGCGGTGTCCTGGCGCTCTTCATGCGCGCCGAGCTGGCCCGTCCGGGTACGCAGCTCATGTCGAACGAGCAGTTCAACCAGGCGTTCACGATGCACGGCACGATCATGCTGCTGATGTTCGCGACGCCGCTGTTCGCCGGCTTCGCGAACTGGATCATGCCGCTGCAGATCGGCGCGCCCGACGTGGCGTTCCCGCGGCTGAACATGTTCGCGTACTGGCTGTACCTCTTCGGCTCGATCATCGCGGTGGCCGGCTTCCTCACCCCGCAGGGTGCGGCCGACTTCGGCTGGTTCGCCTACTCCCCGCTGTCGGACGCGGTCCGCTCGCCGGGTGTCGGCGCCGACATGTGGATCATGGGTCTGGCCTTCTCCGGCTTCGGCACGATCCTCGGTTCGGTCAACTTCATCACCACGATCATCTGCATGCGCGCACCCGGCATGACGATGTTCCGTATGCCGATCTTCACCTGGAACGTGCTGCTGACCGGTGTGCTGGTGCTGCTCGCCTTCCCGGTGCTGGCGGCGGCCCTGTTCGCCCTGGAGGCGGACCGCAAGTTCGGCGCCCACATCTTCGACTCCGCCAACGGCGGCGCGCTGTTGTGGCAACACCTCTTCTGGTTCTTCGGGCACCCAGAGGTGTACATCATCGCCCTGCCGTTCTTCGGAATCGTCTCGGAGGTCATCCCGGTCTTCAGCCGCAAGCCGATGTTCGGTTACATCGGTCTGGTGGCCGCGACCATCTCGATCGCCGGTCTGTCCGTGACCGTGTGGGCTCACCACATGTACGTCACCGGCGGAGTGTTGCTGCCGTTCTTCTCCTTCATGACCTTCCTCATCGCGGTACCGACCGGTGTGAAGTTCTTCAACTGGATCGGCACCATGTGGAAGGGCTCACTGTCCTTCGAGACCCCGATGCTCTGGACGATCGGCTTCCTGATCACCTTCGCCTTCGGTGGTCTGACCGGTGTCATCCTGGCCTCGCCCCCGATGGACTTCCACGTCTCCGACTCGTACTTCGTCGTCGCGCACTTCCACTACGTCGTCTTCGGCACCGTGGTGTTCGCGATGTTCGCCGGATTCCACTTCTGGTGGCCGAAGTTCACGGGCAAGATGCTGGACGAGCGGCTCGGCAAGATGACCTTCTGGACGCTGTTCATCGGCTTCCACGGCACGTTCCTCGTCCAGCACTGGCTGGGTGCCGAGGGCATGCCGCGCCGTTACGCGGACTATCTGGCCGCCGACGGCTTCACCACGCTGAACACCATCTCCACGATCAGCTCGTTCCTGCTCGGCCTGTCGGTCCTGCCGTTCCTCTACAACGTCTGGAAGACCGCCAAGTACGGCAAGAAGGTCGAGGTCGACGACCCGTGGGGCTACGGCCGTTCACTCGAATGGGCGACGTCCTGCCCGCCGCCGCGGCACAACTTCCTCACCCTGCCGCGGATCCGTTCCGAATCCCCGGCGTTCGACCTGCACCACCCGGAGATCGCTGCCCTGGAGCTCGAGCACGCCGGTCACGGCACCAGCGCCATCGCCGCTGACAAGGAGGCCGGCAAGTGAAGATCCAAGGCAGGATGTTCATCTGGCTGAGCGTCTTCGTCCTGGCCATGGCCATCCTCTATGGCGTGTGGTCGAAGGAGCCGGCCGGTACGACGGCACTGTTCCTGGCGTTCGGTCTGTGCATCATGGTCGGCTACTACCTGGCCTTCACGGCCAGGCGTGTCGACGCCATGGCGCAGGACAACAAGGAGGCCGATGTCGCGGACGAGGCCGGTGAGGTCGGCTTCTTCTCCCCGCACAGCTGGCAGCCGCTGTCGCTGGCCATCGGTGGTGCCCTCGCCTTCCTGGCGATCGCGATCGGGTGGTGGCTGCTCTACTTCTCGGCTCCGCTGATCCTGGTCGGCCTCTGGGGCTGGGTCTTCGAGTACTACCGCGGCGAGAGCCAGAACCAGTAGCGAGCACGCTGCTCCGCACTGCGCAGGGGCCCGGGCACTCATCCGTTGGGGTGATGTCCGGGCCCCTCGTTTGCAGTCCTCCGGCGCGCCGCTGCCGGGTGTTCTTCATAGCGTGTGCTCATGAAAGACATACCGCGCAAGCGCGCCATAGCCAGCTGCACCGTGCTGGTCATGTCACTCGCGGCGGCGGCCGCGTGCGACAGCGGTTCCGAGCGCCACCCGCTGTCGGCGAGGCCGTACGACGCCGCCCGGCAGGTCGCCCTCAACGCCCCCACCGGAGGCACCAAGGCCGACCCGGAGAAGGCCGTGGAGGTCAGGGCGAAGGGCAAGGACGGCCGAATAACGGACGTCTCGGCCGTCGACGCCGCAGGCCGCTACCTCGCGGGCGAACTCGCCGCCGACGGCAGCAGATGGCGCTCCACGGGCCCTCTCGCCGCCGGTACGCGCTACACCGTCAAGATCGCCACGGAGGACAAGGACGGCGCCCCCGGCGCCCGTGTGCAGGCCTTCGAGACGGCCCCCGCCAAGAACACGCTGAAGATAGAGCTGGGCCCGAAGGCGGGCACCTACGGTGTCGGCCAGCCCATCACCGCCGAGTTCAGTGAGCCGGTGCGGACCAAGGAGGCCAGGGCCGCCGTCGAGCGCGCGCTGACCGTCCGTTCCACCCCCTCGGTGTCCGGAGCCTGGCACTGGGTGGACGACAAGAAGGCGCACTACCGCCCCGAGGAGTACTGGCCCGCGGGCGCCACGGTCCAGGTGCGCAGCAACCTGGAGGGCGTCAGGGTCGGCGACAAGCTCTACGGCGGCTCCGCCACCTCCCTCAAGCTGTCCATAGGCGACCGCATAGAGGCGATAACGGACGCCAGCACGCATCAGATGACGGTCCTGCGCAACGGAGAAGTGATCAACACCATTCCGGTGACGACCGGCAAGCCGGGCTTCTCCACCCGGAACGGCGTCAAAGTCGTGCTCGGCAAGGAGTACTTCGTCCGGATGCGCGGCACCAGCATCGGCATACCCGAAGGCAGTTCCGAGTCCTACGACCTGCCCGTCTACTACGCGACCCGGGTCACCTGGAGTGGGGAATACGTCCACGCCGCGCCCTGGTCCGCCGGCTCCCAGGGCTGGGCCAACGTCAGCCACGGCTGCACCGGGATGTCCACCGGCAACGCGGCCTGGTTCTTCAACACCGTCCGTGAGGGGGACATCGTCAAGGTCGTCAACAGCCTCGGCAGCACGATGGATCCGTTCGGGAACGGCTTCGGCGACTGGAACCTGGACTGGGACGAGTGGCGGGACGGCAGCGCCCTGCTGGACGGCACCAGGGAGGGCGGCAGCCCCGCGGAGCCGGCACGGCTGCAGCCGCAGGTCTGAGGCGCCGGGGCCCGGTGTACGGGCCCGAGTGCGGGGCGGCCGCGGGGGCGGTCGGCCCGGTGTGCACGGCGGCCGCGGGGGCGGCCCGCCTCAGTGGTTGGCGCCCAGCCTCGTACGCAGCAGCCCGGCCAGCGCCTCGGCGAACTCCACCGGCTCGACGGGAAGCGTCACGGCCGCGTCCGCACGGCTCCAGGTCGCCAGCCAGGCGTCCTGCGGGCGCCCCATGAGCACCAGCACGGGAGGGCAGTGGAAGATCTCGTCCTTGATCTGCCGGCAGACTCCCATGCCGCCCGCGGGAACCGCCTCGCCGTCCAGGACACAGGCGTCGACACCGCCCTTTTCCAGCTCCGAGAGGACCGCGGGCAGCGTGGCGCACTCGATGAACTCGACCGGGGGAACATCGGCGGCCGGGCGGCGGCCCGTGGCGAGCCGCACCTGTTCGCGGGTGCCTGCGTTGTCGCTGTACACCAGCACCGTGGCGGTCGACTGCATTGTTCCTCCGGTTCGTCAGCAAGAACTGCGGGGTGCACCGATGCGCGGGATGCTACCCCTCTCGACGCCGTGTCAGCACCGGTTCAGCACGGCAAGGGGCAGCGTTTCACTGGGCCGTTCGGGCTGGACACGGGGTACGGACACACCGAACGGCACCCCCGGGAGTGAGGGCTGGATAAGCGACCGACATAATGTCGGTCGTGGCGACAGCAACGACAGTAGAAACCGGGCACGCGCACCCGTCGGTCAATCGGCCGAACCTCACCAGCGTCGGAACCATCATCTGGCTGAGTTCCGAGCTGATGTTCTTCGCGGCCCTCTTCGCGATGTACTTCACCCTGCGATCGGTGATGGGTGCCGAGTACTGGACAGAGCAGGCTTCGAACCTGAACTTTCCCTTCTCGGCGACCAACACCACGATCCTGGTGCTCTCCTCCCTCACCTGCCAGCTCGGCGTATTCGCCGCCGAGCGCGGTGACGTGAAGAAGCTGCGCACCTGGTTCGTGATCACGTTCGTGATGGGTGCAATCTTCATCGGCGGCCAGGTGTTCGAGTACACCGAGCTGGTCAAGCACGAGGGGCTCTCGCTCTCCTCGGACCCGTACGGCTCGGTCTTCTACCTCACCACCGGCTTCCACGGTCTGCACGTGACGGGCGGTCTCATCGCCTTCCTGCTGGTCCTCGGCAGGACGTACGCGGCCAAGAGGTTCACCCACGAGCAGGCAACCGCCGCCATCGTCGTGTCCTACTACTGGCACTTCGTCGATGTCGTCTGGATCGGCCTCTTCGCCACGATCTACATGATCAAGTAGCCGGGCTCGCTCCCGCACCCATTCCAGAAGCATCGACGCAGAAGATCCTGACACCGGGGTAATCCGTGAAAAAGCTCTCCGCACGACGACGCCATCCGCTGGCGGCAGTCGTCGTCCTACTCCTCGCGCTGGCGGCCACTGGGGGGCTGTACGCCGTGTTCGCGCCCGCGGACAAGGCGCAGGCCGATGAAACCGCCCAGTCCCTCGCCATCGAGGAGGGCAAGAAGCTCTACACCGTCGGCTGCGCCAGCTGCCACGGAACCGGCGGTCAGGGCACCTCAGACGGCCCGCCCCTGGTAGGCGTCGGTTCGGCCGCCGTGGACTTCCAGGTCGGCACCGGCCGTATGCCCGCGCAGCAGCCGGGCGCCCAGGTGCCGAAGAAGAAGGTCATCTACACGCAGGCAGACATCGACCTGCTCTCGGCGTACATCTCCTCCCTCGGAGCCGGCCCGATCACGCCGACCGCGAAGCAGTACAGCCCGGAAGGGGCCAACATCGCCAACGGCGGTGTGCTGTTCCGCAACAACTGTGCCCAGTGCCACAACTTCACCGGTGAGGGCGGCGCCCTGACCAACGGCAAGTACGCGCCGAACCTCGCGGGCTCGAGCCCGAAGCACATCTACGAGGCCATGCAGACCGGCCCGCAGAACATGCCCTCCTTCCCCGACACCACCATGCCGGAGCAGGAGAAGAGGGACATCATCGCGTACATCCAGACCGTGAACGGTGACGAGACCGCGAACCCCGGTGGTCTGAAGCTGGGTGGACTCGGCCCGGTCACCGAGGGTCTGTTCGCCTGGGTCTTCGGTCTGGGCATCATGGTCGCAGTCGCCACCTGGCTCGCTGCCCGCACCGCTAAGGCGAAGAAGTCATGAGCAGCCAAGACATTCCAGAAGAGTCCCTGCCCGCTGAGCAGGAGCGCGCGCGCACGAAGGTGGCGGTCGCAGAAGATCCGTTCGCCGACCCGGGCATGCCGC
This sequence comes from Streptomyces sp. NPDC001970, assembly GCF_053594115.1. Classification (NCBI taxonomy): domain Bacteria; kingdom Bacillati; phylum Actinomycetota; class Actinomycetes; order Kitasatosporales; family Streptomycetaceae; genus Streptomyces; species Streptomyces sp. NPDC001970. The sequence continues at coordinate 27,976 of NZ_JBSFDW010000057.1, forward strand.
CGCACGAGCCGCGCATCCAGGACATCGACGAGCGGGCCGCGAGGCGGTCCGAGAACACGGTCGCCTTCCTGTTCACGCTGTCGATGCTCGCGACGATCGGCTTCATCGCGTCGTTCGTGATCTTCCCGGTCGACAAGATCGTCTACATCTGGCCGCTCGGTCACATCAGCGCGCTGAACTTCGCGCTCGGCATGACGCTCGGCATCGCGCTGTTCTGTATCGGCGCGGGCGCGGTCCACTGGGCCCGCACCCTGATGTCCGACGTGGAGGTCTCGGACGAACGGCACCCGATGTCCGCCGAGCCCGAGGTCAGGGCCAAGGTCATGGCCGACTGGGCGGGCGGTGTCCAGGAGTCCGCCTTCGGCCGGCGCAAGCTGATCCGCAACACGATGTTCGGTGCGCTGGCCCTGGTGCCGCTCTCCGGTGTGGTGCTGCTGCGCGACCTGGGCCCGCTGCCCGAGGACAAGCTGCGCAAGACGCTGTGGGCCAAGGGCAAGCAGCTCATCAACATGAACACGAACGAGCCGCTCCGCCCCGAGGACGTGCCTGTCGGTTCGCTGACCTTCGCCATGCCGGAGGGTCTGAACGAGCACGACCACGGCTTCCAGGTGGAGATCGCCAAGGCCGCCCTGATGATCGTCCGGATCCAGCCGGACGAGATCAAGGACAAGCGCGAGCTCGAGTGGTCGCACGACGGCATCGTGGCGTACTCGAAGATCTGCACCCACGTCGGTTGCCCGATCTCCCTGTACGAGCAGCAGACGCACCACGTGCTCTGCCCGTGCCATCAGTCCACCTTCGACCTCTCCGACGGTGCCCGCGTCATCTTCGGCCCGGCCGGACATCCTCTTCCGCAGTTGCGGATCGGTGTGAATGACGAGGGCTACCTCGAGGCGCTCGGCGACTTCGAAGAGCCCGTCGGCCCTGCCTTCTGGGAGCGCGGATGAGTACTTCAACAGTGAACGAACCCAAGGGCGGCAAGGCGCCCGCCGGCGAGCGGGTCGCCGACTGGGCTGACAGCCGGCTCGGGATCTACACCCTGGCCAAGGCCAATCTGCGCAAGATCTTCCCGGACCACCCGTCCTTCATGCTGGGTGAGATCGCGCTCTACAGCTTCATCATCATCATCCTCACGGGTGTGTACCTGACGCTGTTCTTCCACCCGTCGATGAACGAGGTGGAGTACCACGGCTCGTATGTGCCGATGCAGGGCGTCCTGATGTCGGAGGCGTACGCCTCGACGCTGGAAATCAGCTTCGACGTGCGTGGTGGTCTGCTCATCCGGCAGATCCACCACTGGGCCGCTCTGATCTTCCTCGCGGCGATGTTCGTGCACATGATGCGCGTCTTCTTCACGGGCGCCTTCCGCAAGCCGCGTGAGATCAACTGGCTGTTCGGCTTCCTGCTGTTCGTCCTCGGCATGTTCACCGGTTTCACCGGCTACTCGCTCCCGGACGACCTGCTCTCCGGCACCGGTGTCCGCTTCACACAGGGCGCGATCCTGTCGATGCCGGTCGTCGGTACGTACATCTCGTTCTTCCTGTTCGGCGGTGAGTTCCCCGGCGGCGACTTCGTCGCCCGGTTCTACTCGATCCACATCCTGCTGCTGCCGGGCATCATGCTCGGCCTGCTGGTGGGCCACCTGGTCCTGATCGTCGTCCACAAGCACACGCATTACGCGGGCCCCGGAAAGACCAACAAGAACGTCGTCGGCATGCCGTTCTTCCCGGTCTACACGGCCAAGGCCGGAGGCTTCTTCTTCCTGGTCTTCGGTGTCATCGCGATCATCGCGGCGGTCGCCCAGGTCAACCCGATCTGGGCCATCGGGCCCTACCGCCCGGACCAGGTGTCCACCGGCGCCCAGCCCGACTGGTACATGGGCTTCGCCGAGGGGCTGATCCGCTTCATGCCGGGCTGGGAGATCAACCTCTGGGGTCACACGCTGGTCCTGGGCGTGTTCATCCCGCTGGTGCTCTTCGGTGTGCTGCTGGTGATCTTCGCGCTCTACCCGTTCTTCGAGTCCTGGCTCACCGGAGACAAGCGCGAGCACCACATCGCGGAACGGCCGCGCAACTCGCCGAGCCGCACCGCGTTCGGCGTGGCCTGGATCACCATGTACATGGTCATGCTGATCGGTGGTGGAAACGACCTCTGGGCGACCCACTTCCACCTGTCGATCAACGCGATCACCTGGTTCGTCCGGATCTTCTTCATCGTCGGACCGGTCGTCGCGTTCATCGTGACGAAGCGGATCTGCCTGGGTCTGCAGCGGCGCGACAAGGACAAGGTGCTGCACGGACGCGAGTCCGGCATCATCAAGCGACTGCCGCACGGTGAGTTCGTCGAGATCCACGAGCCGCTCAGCCAGGCCGACCGCTACAAGCTCACGGCCCACGAGCAGTACAAGCCGGTCGAGATCGGCCCGACGGTCGACGAGAACGGCGTCGAGCGCAAGGTCAAGAGCGCCGAGAAGCTCCGGGCGAGGCTCAGCAAGAGCTACTTCGGCGAGGAGAACCAGATCCCCAAGCCGAGCGCCGAGGAGCACCGGGAGATCACCAGCGGCCACGGCCACCACTGATCCCCACCCACTGATCACAGCGATCGCCACGGCTGGGGGTACCTCCCAGCGCCAGCCAGGGGGAGAGCCCCGTCCATGCGTCGGACGGGGCTCTTTGCCGTCCCCCGGGATGGATAGGGTGGTGGCATTCCCGTACGAACGGACCCAGGAGCGACCATGAGCGCTGTGACCCCCGCTGGTGGGGGTACCCCCAGCGGAGCGAGGGGGAGCACTACCGCGGCGGGCCTCTCCTGGCCCTCCGTCCTCGACTCGCTGCTGTACGGGCGCGACCAGAGCGCCGACGCCACCGCGTGGGCCATGGACCGGATCCTGCGGGGCGAGGCGACCGACGCGCAGATCGCCGGGTTCGCCGTCGCGCTGCGGGCCAAGGGCGAGACCGTCGAGGAGATCACCGGGCTCGTACGGACCATGTACGACCACGCCCGGACGATCGAGGTCCCCGGGCCGAGCGTCGACATCGTGGGCACGGGCGGCGACGGCGCCAAGACCGTCAACATCTCGACGATGTCCGCGATCGTCGTCGCCGGCGCCGGGGCGAAGGTCGTCAAGCACGGCAACCGGGCCGCATCCAGCGCGAGCGGCGCGTCGGACGTGCTGGAGAAGCTCGGCGTCAATCTGGAGCTGACGCCGGAGCGGGTCGCGGAGGTCGCCGAGGAAGCGGGGATCACCTTCTGCTTCGCCGTGAAGTTCCATCCGGCGCTGCGGCACGTGGCGGCGGCCCGCAAGGAGCTCGGCATCCGTACGACGTTCAACTTCCTGGGGCCGCTGACCAACCCCGCCCGGGTGAGGGCCCAGGCCACGGGTGTCGCCGATGCGCGGATGGCGCCGATCATGGCCGGAGTGCTGGCCGAGCGGGGCTCCAGCGCGCTGGTCTTCCGCGGCGACGACGGCCTCGACGAGCTCACGACGACGGCGACCTCCCGGGTGTGGGTGGTCCGGGACGGCGCGGTGCGCGAGGAGACCTTCGACCCCCGGGACGTGGGCATCGAGATCGTCCCCGTCGAGGCACTGCGCGGCGCGGACGCCTCCTACAACGCGGATGTCGCACGCCGGCTGCTGGCCGGCGAGACCGGCCCGGTGCGGGACGCGGTCCTGCTGAACTCGGCGGCCGCGCTCGCCGCCCTCGAGCCCGGTGAGGGCACCCTGGTGGAGCAACTGCGGGCCGGGATGGCGAAGGCCGCGGAGTCCATCGACTCCGGCGCGGCGAAGCGGTCGCTGGACCGGTGGGTGACGGCCAGCAGCCGCTGACCCCGGCCCCGCACCCGCGGGGGATGTGACGCAAGGCGCAGTCCACAGTGCGGACTGCGCCTTGCGCGTTCTCCGGCGTGTGGCAGGATTCCTTTTCAAGGTCATGAGTGACAGCGATTACGGCCCCGGCCCGCTGTCCGGCAACCCTCCGTCCGTGGCGGGGTGCCCCGGGTGAAGACCAGGCCGTGGGCAGTGAGGTCCGCGGCAAGCGCGGACCCCTTGCCACCCCTGGGGTCCTGGTCCTCAAGGGAGCAGTCTCGTGAGCAAGCGAATGCGCTAGGGCCTCTCGGCCCCTTTCTCCACACCTCCGTACGAGCCGAAGTCGCCGTGCGTCGAGGCAACACCCGTATGCGGAGCGGCAGTTCCGCCGCCGTACGGGTTCTCCACAGCCATTTCGCCCTTACTTGCCGGGAGATACCGCCATGTCCGTGCGCCCCAACGCCGTCGAGACCGCCGCTGTCGTCACCGCCACCGTGACCGCCGCCGACTCCGCCGACCCCTGCTGTGCCGCTCCGCTGCCGGTGCTCGGCCGGGACGTCACCGTCCCGCTCGTCACCGGTGGTGAGGTCACCTACGCCGCCCTCGACTACGCGGCGAGCGCACCCGCCCTGCAGCGCGTGTGGGACGACGTGGCCGCGTACGCCCCGTACTACGGCAGCGTGCACCGCGGCGCCGGGTACCTCTCGCAGCTGTCCACAGACCTGTTCGAGAACAGCCGGGCGACGGTCCACGAGTTCCTCGACTGCCGCGACGGCGATCAGGTCGTGTTCACCCGCTCGACGACCGACTCGCTGAACCTGCTGGCCCAGGCGCTCCCCGCCGACTGCCAGGTCTTCGTCTTCGAGACCGAGCACCACGCCTCCCTGCTGCCGTGGCGGGACGTCCGTGTGACCTGTCTGAACGCGCCGCGCACGCCGGCCCAGGCGGTGCGGACCCTGGAGCTGGCCCTCGCCGCCCGTGACCCGTACGGTCCCGCGCTGGTGTGCGTGACCGGCGCATCGAACGTCACCGGTGAGCTGTGGCCCGTACGCGAACTCGCCGCCACAGCGCACGCCCACGGCGCCCGCATCGTCCTGGACGCCGCTCAGCTCGCGCCGCACCACCCCGTCTCCGTACGGGACCTGGACGTCGACTGGGTCGCCTTCTCCGGGCACAAGCTGTACGCGCCCTTCGGCTCCGGCGTGCTCGCCGGCCGCGCGGACTGGCTGCAGGAGGCCGAGCCGTACCTTGCCGGCGGCGGCGCCTCGCGCAAGGTCGCGCGGCGCACGGACGGCGGGGTGGACGTCGACTGGCACACCACCGCCGCTCGCCACGAGGCCGGCTCGCCGAACGTCATCGGCGTCTACGCCGTCGCCTCCGCGTGCAAGGCGCTGACGGAGGCCGGGTTCGACACCCTCGTCGCCCGGGAGCAGCACCTTGTCGCCGCCGTCCGGGCGGGCCTCGCGGAGGTGCCGGAGGTCAGGGTGCTGTCGCTGTTCGGCGACCAGGCCCCGCGCGTCGGTGTCATCTCCTTCGTCGTGGAGGGCTGGAACAGCTCGCACTTCGCCGCCGCGCTGTCCGCCGAGTACGGCATCGGCGTACGCGACGGACTGTTCTGCGCCCACCCGCTGGTCCGCACCCTGCTGGGCAGCGACCCGCAGGAGGTGGGCGAGTGCGGTGCGCCGGAGGCCGAGCCGGGCGAGCGAAGCGAGGTGGGGGTCCCCCCGGCCGAAGGCTGGGGGAGGTCCCTCAACGCGATCCGGGTCAGCTTCGGGGCCGGTACGCCGGACGAACACGTCGAGCGGTTCGTCCGTGCCGTCAATGAGCTCGTGCGCGACGGTGCGAAGTGGAACTACCGCACCGAGGACGGCCGCTGCGTGCCCGCCGTCTGATCGGGCGGGGTCCGTCGGGTCCCCGGCAGGATCATCCTTATGGCGCGCTCGGCCGCGTCGGCGACAAGGACGGCATGCGGGAGCGGTTCGACGAGCTGCGGCGGATGGGCATCCGCACGGTGATGATCACCGGTGACAACCCGCTGACCGCCAAGGCGA
>NZ_JBSFDW010000058.1:0-29200 GCF_053594115.1 Streptomyces sp. NPDC001970
CCGAGGAGATCAACACCCGCAAGGGCTGAACCACGACACACCACCCCCCGGGGCCGCACGGTGCACCACACCGCGCGGCCCCACGCCGTTCCAGGTCCGGCAGTGCTCTCCGCCCGGCGCGGCGCGTCGGGTCAGGACTCCCCATTCATCGAGGGGTGCCACATGGGCCGCTCCCGCGATGTTGACGAGGATGTCCAGGCCGCCGAATTCCTCGACCGTCCGGGTCACTGCCGCCCGCACGGCCTGCGGATCGCCGCTGTCGACCCGGAAGACGAGCGCACGCCCGCCGGATTCCGCGATCTTCCCGGCGAGCGCTTCCGCCTCGTCCTTCGCGCTGCTGCAGGTGAACGCGACCGTTGCGCCGTCGGCGGCGAGGCGCGCGGCAATGGCGGCCCCGATGCCCCGGGAACCGCCGGTGACCAGGCCGGTCCAGCCGTCCAGAGCTCGCTCCGCGACGACCCGCTGCGTCATGTCAATGCCTACGGTGGGCGAACCAGCGCTGGACGACTCCGGCCTGATCGGCCTGAGCGGCTCCCTGATCACCGGCCCCGACCAGGATGTGACGCTCGGACAGTCACCAACCCTTTACGCGTTCCTGACGCCGCGTCCGCATCCGCCGCTCCCCCGCGATCGTCCTGACGTGTGTCGAACCCACCTCTTGAGGGAGTGTGTTGCCATGGATGGCGCTTTGGTCGGGGCCGTGATCGCCGTCGTCTTCGTCCTGGTGGTGCTGCGCAGCGGCATGCGGGTGGTCAACCAGGTGGACCGGGGCGTCGTGTTCCGCTTCGGCAAGGCGCTGCCCGCCTACCGGCAGCCCGGCATCACCTTCCTGATCCCCTTCGCCGACCGGATGAGGAAGGTGAACGTCCAGGTGGTGACCCTGCCGATCCCGACGCAGGAGGGCATCACCCGCGACAACGTGTCCGTGAAGGTCGACGCTGTCGTGTACTTCCGGGTCACCGATCCGCTGCGGGCCGCGATCGAGGTGCAGGACTATGTGTTCGCCGTCGGGCAGGTCGCGCAGTCCTCGCTGCGTTCCATCATCGGAAAGAGCGATCTGGACGATCTGCTCTCGGACCGTGAACGGCTGCACGAGGGGCTCGCCGTGATGATCGACAGCCCGGCGGCCGGCTGGGGCGTGCACATCGACCGGGTCGAGATCAAGGACGTACAGCTTCCGGAGTCGCTCAAGAGGTCGATGTCGCGTCAGGCCGAGGCCGAGCGCGAGCGGCGGGCCAGGGTGATCACCGCAGACGGTGAGTTCCAGGCGGCGCGGCAGCTCGCCAACGCGTCAAGGATCATGGCCGATACGCCGGAGGCGATGCAGCTGCGACTGCTGCAGACGGTGGTCGAGGTCGCCGCCGAGAAGAACTCCACCCTCGTCATGCCCTTCCCGGTGGAGCTTCTCCGTTACTTCGACCGTGCCGCCCGCCAATTCGCCGAGGGCAACGCCGCCGCGAACGACGTTCCGGCCCCCCGCACCGAGGGGTCACCGGATCCTCGGGAGTAGCGTCGGGGTTTCCTGCGCGGCACTCGCCGGGTCGGGGCGGCGCATGCTGCGGCGCCTCCACGACGGCCCGCGTGCGGTCAGGAGACCGTGGGGACTCAGTCCGTGAACGACCCGTGGCGGCCCGCACCGCCCGCGAACCGCCCGGCACCGGACAGGGTCTCCCCCGCGGTCAGCGGGACCAGGCCGTGCCGGTACTCGGCGGCCAGGGCGTCCGGCTCGCTCAGCCCGTGCTGCTCGCGCACGGACAGCCGGTCGTGACGCAGGCACAGCTGCGGGAACGCGGCGATCTCGCGGGCCAGCTGCTCCGCGGCCCCGCGGGCGCCGCCGGTCGGGACGAGGCGGTTGGCGAGCCCGATCTCGTACGCCTCCGGGGCCGGGACCGGCCGGCCCGTGAGGATCATGTCCATGGCGCGGCCTTCTCCGATCAGGCGCGGCAGCCGCACCGTACCGCCGTCCACCAGGGGCACGCCCCAGCGGCGGCAGAACACCCCGAAGACCGCGTCCTCTTCGGCGACCCGCAGATCGCACCAGACGGCCAGCTCCAGGCCGCCGGCGACCGCGTGCCCGGACACCGCGGCGATCACGGGCTTGCTCAGCCGCATCCGGGTGGGGCCCATCGGGCCGTCGCCCTCGGGCAGGACCTGGTTGGCCCGCTCGGTGCCGATGCCCTTGAGGTCGGCTCCGGCGCAGAAGGTGCCGCCCTCGCCCCACAGGACGGCGACAGCGGCGGCGTCGTCGTTCTCGAACTCCCTGAAGGCATCCGCCAGTTGAGCAGCCATCGGGCCGTCGACGGCGTTGCGCACCTCGGGCCGGCCGAGGATGACCGTGAACACGGGGCCGTCGCGCTCGATCCGCACAGCGGGGTTGTCGCTCATCCGTCGCCCTCCCGGAAGGGGTCACGCAGGGCCCGGCGGAGGATCTTGCCGGCCGGGAGTACGGAATCGTAGCGACGAAAGGCAGCCTTGGGGACCTGCGGCGTCAGCGGACCGCAAGCACCATCCGGAACCGGGCGGCGCCGGACAGCATCTTCCGGTACGCCTCGTCGGCCTGCTCCAGCGGCACGGTTTCGATCATGGGGCGGATCCCGTGCAGGGCGCTGAACGCCATGGTGTCCTGTACGTCCTGCGCGGTGCCGGACGGGTGCCCGCGGACGACCAGGCCGCGCATGAGCAGCTGGGCCGGGGTAGCACCCAGGGGCTCGACGTCCGCACCGGCGACCACCAGCTCGCCACGGTGGGAGAGCCCGTCGACGGTCGCCGTCATGGCCGCGGAGTTGGCGGCGGTGGCCAGGACGACCTTGGCGCCACCGAGGGACTGCAGCGCGTCCGCGACCGCGGTGTCCCCCGTGCTGTCGATGTAGTGGTGCGCGCCGAGTTCCCGGGCGAGGTCCTCCTTGTCGGCTCCGCGGGCGATGGCCACGGTCTCGAAGCCCATGGCGACCGCGTACCGCACTCCCAGATGGCCCAGGCCTCCGATGCCGAGGACGGCGACCAGGTCGCCCGCCCGTGCCGAGCTGCGCCGCAGGCCGTTGTAGACCGTGACGCCCGCGCAGGCCATGGGCGCCGCATCGGCCGCCTCCAGCGCGTCGGGGATCGAGGCCAGGGCGTCGGCCGGTGCGATCACGTACTCGGCGAAGCCGCCGTCGTACGCCCAACCGGGGACCTTCAGGTTCACGCACACGATGAAGTCGCCCTGTCTGCAGGGCGTGCAGTGACGGCAGCTGCCGCCGAACCAGCCCACGGTCACCCTGTCGCCCACCTGCCGGCCGTTCTGCGTCCCCTCGCCGAGTTCGTCGACCCGCCCCGCGATCTCATGCCCGGGGACCACGGGAAACCGGACGCCCGGAAGGAAGTCGTTGACGAAGAAGGCGTCGCTGTGGCAGATCCCGCAGGCGTCCACGGCGATCCGCACGTGGCCCGGGCCCGGCCGCGGTACCTCACGCTCGACGATCTCGAAGGGGCCACCGGCGGCGGCGACCTGTGCGACTTTGTGGGTGCTCATCTGGATCACTCCCGGATACCGGCACAACGGTCTCCCAGAACCAGCAGACCAGCTCCGGGCCGATCGCGCGCGCGGAACCCGTCCCGGGGCCTTCCCACTGCCTGCCACGGCGCCGCGCAGCCCGCCGTCCTGGACGCGAGGGCGGGCCCGGCGGGCGGAACCGACCGGTCAGGGGAATACCTTCCTGACACCCTCCGTTTGCGCCTCTATGGCAACGCTTGGACTGATTGGCAGCGGAAACATCGGCAGCACCGTGGCCGGACTCGGCGTAGCCGCCGGCCTGGACGTGGTCCTCAGCAACTCCCGCGGACCGGAGACCCTGTCCGACCTCGTGGCGGAACTCGGCCCCCGGGCCCGTGCCGCGACTCCGGAGGAGGCGGCGGCCGCAGGTGACTGGGTGGTGGTCAGCATCCCTCTGAAGAACTATCGCGCGGTCCCGGTCGCCCCACTGGCCGGCAGGATCGTCCTTGACACGAACAACTACTACCCCGAACGCGACGGTCGGTTCCCCGAACTGGACGCGGAGGAGACGACCACCAGCGAACTGCTGCAGCGGCATCTCCCGGAGTCCCGGGTCGTCAAGGCGTTCAACAACATCTACTTCCGGCATCTGGCCGCACTCGCACGGCCCACCGGCGCCCCCGACCGCTCGGCGCTGCCCATCGCCGGCGACAGCCCGGAGGCGAGGGCCTCCGTCGCCGAACTCCTCGACCGGCTCGGCTACGACGCCGTGGACGCCGGCGAACTCGCCGACAGCTGGCGTTTCCAGCGCGACACCCCGGCCTATGTCGTCCCGTACGCGAAGAACCCGCAGGGCCTGGGGATCTCCGGAGACGACCAGGGCACCCCGGCCGATGCCGCGACGCTGCGTGCGGCTCTGACGAAGGCGGTCCGTCCCACAGCCTGAGGCGGCCTCGGTCCCGCAGGGGTGAGCTCGGTCGGGCCCGGAGTTCCGGGCCACCGCTGACCGGCGCGCGGGAAGGCTGTCCGTGTGCGTACGGGCCGCCGGTTCCGCACGGCAGTGCTGCCACCCGGAACCGGCGGCCCGTACCTGTGTGAGGGCGTCCCCACGACGTCAGACGGCGTCCAGTTCCGCGAGTTCCTCGGCGGTGAGCACGAGGTCCGCGGCGGCCACCGAGTCGCGGATCGTCTCCGGTCGGCTGGCGCCCGGGATCGGCACGACCACGGGCGACTTGGCGAGCATCCACGCCAGGCACACACGCTGCGGGCTGACCCCGTGGGCCTCGGCGACCCGGGCGAACGGCGCGTACGCCGAGCCCAGTTGGCGGGCCTGGGAAATGCCGCCGAGCGGGCTCCAGGGCAGGAACGCGATCCCGAGTTCGTCGCACAGCCGAAGTTCCGGCTCGCTGGAGCGGAAGGCCGGCGAGAACTGGTTCTGCACGGAGACCAGCCGGCCGCCGAGGATGTCGTCGGCCAGCCGGATCTGGCCGGGGTCGGCGTTGGAGATGCCGGCCATCCGGATCTTGCCCTCGTCGAGCAGGTCGCGCAGCGCGCCGACGGACTCGGCGTAGGGGACCTTGGGGTCGGGGCGGTGGAACTGGTACAGCCCGATCGCCTCCACGCCCAGACGGAGCAGGGAGGCCTCGCACGCCTCCTTGATGTGCCGGGGGGACCCGTCCAGCGTCCAGCTTCCGTCGCCGGGGCGCAGGTGGCCGCCCTTCGTGGCGACCAGCACGTCCGAGCCGCGCTCGTGGGAGGCGAGGGCCTTGGCGATGATCGTCTCGTTGTGACCGATGTCGTCGGCGTCGCGGTGGTAGGCGTCCGCGGTGTCGATCAGCGTCACGCCGGCATCGAGTGCCGCGTGGATGGTGAGGATGGAGCGCGCTTCGTCGGGCCGCCCTTCGATCGACATGGGCATGGCCCCCAGGCCGATCGCGCTGACCTCGATGTCACCGATGCGGCGAGTGTGCATGTGTTCTGTGACCTTTCTCAGCGGTTCCGCTGTGTCGGCTGTGCCGGGCACGTCCCAGGGTGGTTCCCACGGCCGTGCAGCTACGGGCACGCATCTCAGCGTTGCCTGTCTGCGTCCCGCCGTCCAACAGAAGAAAACGAATGCACTCAGGAGCTGCGCTTCTGAATCACCGGGCCTGGTGATTGCCGGAGCGTGACGGGCGCCGTGCTCCGCGCTGCCGCATCATCACAGATTTGACTCAGTCCAATTTCGGTCGGTACATTTCAGACATTGGTCGGTGATGCACGGACGGACGACTCCGTCCGCCTCGTTGCACCCGACGTCGATCCACCGCCCCGCGACGCGACCATCGGCATACGGTCGCAAGCAGCCGCCGGCGGGGCGATTTCCGGTTCGAGTCCACGGCTCGGCCTTCCACACAACGGAGTTGACACACCGCATGAACTGTTACGACTGCATCCAGGAAGGACGCAAGAACACCACGGGCATCGGCGTCTGCGCGCGCTGCGGCCTGTTCACCTGCCAGGACCACGCGCGCATCGTCCGGGAACCCGTCCAGCAGCCCAACGGCATCACGCGCACGACGAGCCGCCTGCTGGCACGCAGGGTCGTCTGCACCACCTGCCGGGCAGCCGAGACCGTCCGCTGAGTCCAGCACCCGAACCCTGCCAGATTTGACCATGTCAATTGTAAACGGTACAATTCACTCGTCGGCGACATAGCCGACAGCACGAGACGAGGGGCGTCGAAGGAGTGACGAGACGATGGAGCAGCCGGCAGGCGACCTGCTCAAGCGCAAGGGTCTGCGCAGCACGACCCAGCGCCGTGCCGTCCTGGCGGCCCTGCAGGGACACCCCCACTCCACTGCGCCGGACCTCGAGGCGAGGCTCGGGGTGGGCAAGGGGTCCACGAGCGGCCTCTCGCGGCAAGGGCTGTACAACGTCCTCGATGACCTGACAAAGGCGCAGTTGATCCGCTGCATCGAGCCGGCGGGTTCGCCGGCCCGGTACGAGCTGCGGGTCGGCGACAACCATCACCACCTGGTGTGCCGCGGTTGCGGGCGCGTCGAGGACGTCGACTGCGTCGTCGGAGTGGCCCCTTGCCTGGATCCCGTGGAGAGCAAGGGCTTCGCCATCGACGAAGGCGAGATCACGTGGTGGGGCCTGTGCCACGAATGCCAGGAGCGCGCCGCCGTCTCGTGACCGCCCGCACGATCACTCCCCATTGAGGCCTTGGGGCGATCGAATCACCGAGATCAATCGACTAGGGTTCTCAATCATGGAACTTCGGCATCTGGAGTACTTCGTCGCCGTGGCCGAGGAACGGCACTTCACCCGCGCCGCCGAGCGGTTGCTGGTGTCACAGTCGGGGCTGTCCGCCTCGGTGCGTTCCCTGGAAAAGGAGCTGGGTGCTCAGCTCTTCCTGCGCAACACCCGCAGTGTCGAACTGACCGAGGCGGGCCGGGCACTCCTCGACGAGGCACGGCGCACCCTCGCCGGAGCACGCGCCGCGAAGGACGCGGTCGCCGCCGTGCAGGGACTCCTGCGAGGCATGCTGGCCGTCGGAACCGAACAGTGCCTCGGCGCGGTTCATGTGTCCGCTCTGCTGGCAGACTTCCGCGGCCGGCACCCCGGCGTGGGGATCCACATGCGGCAGGACGGCTCACAGGCCCTGGCCGAGGACGTCGCCGCCGGGCAGCTCGACGTGGCGTTCGTCGCGCTGAGCGGCCAACCCCCGGTCGGGGTGCGGCTCCTGCCCCTGTCGTCGGAGCCGATGGTCCTGCTGTGCCACCCCGGGCACCCCCTTGCGGAACGCGAGGAAGTGGAGTTGAGGGAACTCGACGGCGAGAGCTTCGTGGACTTCGCACCCGACTGGGGCGCGCGCGCCGTCTCCGACCGCGCCTTCGCCGAAGCCGGGTCCCAGCGGCTCGTCGCCCTGCAGGTCAACGATGTGCACAGCTTGCTGGACCTGGTCGGGCACGGGCTCGGAATGGCTCTCGTTCCCCGGCACATCGCAGACAAGCCCCAGGCGGACGCTTTGAGCGTCGTGCACCTGGCCGACGGTGACGCCGCGGTCTGGCGGGCGGCCGTCGCCGTACCGGATCCGGAGCGGACGGCGCCGGCCGCACGGCAGCTGTTGAGCATGGTGCCTGGGCTCGATTCGGTCCCGAGCCATAGGTAGACGGAGGTGAACCAGGCCACCGCCGTGAGGAACTGGCGGCCGCTGGCCGGGGCGCCGCGGTTCCTGATCCTCGCCTCCTACGCGCCGATGTGGGCGGTGCTCGTGGTGTCCGCGGTCAGTGGTTTCCGGAGCAGGCTTCCTCAACCCGATCCTGGCCGCGATCGTCTTCGAGCGGGTGCCCCGCCGACCGCTGGGGCGGTCAAGGCCCTGAGCACTTCGCTGGCTTGGGCCGGTGTCCCGCTCGGCGGACTGATCGCAGGCGCGGCGGTGACCTGCTTCGGGCTCGTACCGGTGCTGCTGGTCGGCGGCGCCGTCTACTTCCTCACGACGAACCTGGCCGGCCTGCGACCCGAATGGCGTGAGATGGACCGCCTTCGAGGCCGAAGCGGCCAGGAGCGACGTCCCGGGGCGGATGACCGGGCGACCGACAGCGACCTCACGACCGACGTCCGCTCGCATGCTTCCCCAGGCCCCGACGGCTCGGCGTGATCCCACCGGTTCGACGAGATGGGTCCGGCAGGCCCCAGCCCACGGTAACGGCGGCCCCGCGCCGCTCATGACCTGCCAGAACCCTCCGCCCGAGGCCCACCGGGTCCGCAGCCAGACTGCCGAGTCCGCCGGGAGCCTGCTCCCGTCCAGTGGCTCGCAGGCGAGCAGCACGGCTGTGTACGGCGGCAGTTCGACAGGGCTCTCGGAGAAGTTGACGACGCAGGCGAATCCGCCGGGGCGGGTGAAGGCAAGCACGCCTGGGGCCGCGGGCAGCCACTCCAGCACTCCTGCTCCAAGGCCCGTTTCCTCGCGCCGGATGCGCAGCGCCGCCCGGTACAGCTCCAGCGTGGAGTCCGGGTCGCCGCTCTGGGCCGCGACGGTGTGGTCCTTCCAGGCAGGCGGCTGCGGCAGCCACGGCTCGGCGGCCGCGTCGGCCGGGCTGAAGCCGAACGGCGCCTCGTCGCCCTCCCACGGCAGCGGTACGCGGCAGCCGTCGCGGCCCGGGTCCTGACCGCCCCGCCCGTCCGAGTCGGGCTTCAGCCTCGGCTCGTCACGGGACAACGGTGTAGGAGATCCTTCGCCGTGAGTGAGGTGGGCTCCAGACGCAGCCACCGCGTGCCTCGTCGGCCCGGATCGTCATACAGACAGTGGACGACGCGTCCATCCCACAGCGCTTCGTCCGCCCCCAGGTAGCGGACGAGCTTACGTCGGCCTCTCTCGACGTCGAAGGGCACGAGCTCGGCCCGTCCCCGGGCGATGACCTGTCGGACACGCCCCGTCGAAAGATCGCATTCGTCGACCACGAACGCGACCCCCGGGTCGGCCCGCACCCGATCGGACAATCGGGCCCACGGTCCCGTCAGGATCCAGAACGCTCCCTCGTCCCAGAGGAACCAGACGGGGCGCACGGTCGGCCCGTTCGTCGCCAGGCGCGCGGTGAGGGGTTGCTGCAGAAAGGAGTCCACGACGAAAGGACGAGCTGTCACCGGTTCATCTTCCGGCCTCGCACAGCCCCTTGCCCACCGACCTTTGGCCTAGGACTTGGGCGACGGTCCGGGACGACTGCTCGCCCAGGGCGAGGCGGAGCGCCTCGTCGAGGCCGAGCTCCGCCCCCTCGTCGAACGCGGCCTCGTATGCGCGGTCTCCGATGTGTTTCCTGGCCTGCTGCTCACAGCGGTCGCGTGCCGCCCGCAGCTCAGGAGAGCCGAACTGCGACGGGCCGGATGTTTGCCAGATCTCCCGGCTGACGGCCAGGAGGCGAGCGGCGCGGTCCGCGTCGCCGCTCGCCAGAGCCGCCTGCGCGAGCGTGTCGACACCCATGGCGATGCCCAGCGTGTCACCCAACTGGTGCTTCACCTTCAAGGAGGCCCGGGCGTACATGACTGCCGAGTCGATGTCGCCGCGGGCGAGATCCAGGGAGCTGCGGATGCTGTCGCCCCAGGCCCGGGTCCACACCTCGCCGCGGGCTTCGCACAGCGTCCGCTGCTCCTCCAGGGCCGTGACGGCCGCGTCGAGTTCGCCGCGCAGCAGCAGGACGAAGCCGTGACCGACCAGGGACATCGCCAGGCCACCGTGCCCGTGTGCCACGGCCCGCTGTCGGCGCACGCCGTCGGCGGTGTGGGAGACGGCGCGGTCGAGGTCTCCGCGCAGGGCTGCGGCCGTACCCAGCAGCTGGCCCACGAAGGCCAGTGCCACCGGGTCGTCCCGCTGTGCGGCGAGATCCCTGCACTCGGTGGCGCCGCGGTCGACGGCGTCGACATCGCCCTGCCCCATCGCGACATGCCCGCAGGCCCACAGGGCCTTGACCCGCTCCTGGCTCGGTTCCGCGGAGAGCCCGAGCAGCCGGTCGAGGTAGTGCCGTCCCTCCATGAGGAGTCCGCAGGCCGTCCAGAACCACCACAGGCTCGCGGCCAGATCCAGTCCGGTGAGGTGCTCCTCGGGCCGGGCGAGGCAGAACTCCAGCGCGGAGCGGATGTTGGCGTGCTCGTGCATCGCGCGCTGGCGCCATGCGGGCTGGCGCGGCCCGAACCAGTCGTCCTCGATGCGGTGCGCCAGCTCGGCGTAGTGATCCCGGTGGCGCAGCCGCAGGCGCTCCTGTTCGCCGCGCCGGTGCAGGCGCTCGGCACCGTATTCGCGCATGGTGTCCAGGATCCGGAGCCGTACGCCCCAGGAGTCCTCCTCTCGGAGCAGAATCGACTTGTCCACGAGCCCCAGGAGCAGTTCCGTGACGGTCTCCCGCGGGACCTTCCCGTCGCAGCAGACGGACTCCACCGCCTCGAGGTCGAAGCTGCCCGAGAACACCGACAGCCGCGCCCACAGCAGGCGTTCCTCCGGCGAACACAGCTGGTGGCTCCACTCCACGGCGGTACGGAGCGTCTGATGCCGGGGCAGTGCCGTCCGGCGGCCGGAGCCAAGCAGGGCGAAGCGGTCGTCGAGGCGTTCCAGGATCTGCTGGACGGACATCGATCGCAGCCGCACGGAGGCCAGTTCGCGTGCGAGCGGTATGCCGTCGAGGAGGATGCAGAGCTGCGAGACCGCCTCGCGGTTGTGCGGGCCGACGGTGAAATTCCGGTCCGCCGCACGGGCTCGCTCGACGAAGAGCGTGACGCCGTCGTGCTGGGTCGTGGGCGACGCGGCGTGGCCGGGCCGCGGTACGGGAAGCGGCGGCAGCACGAAGATCTGCTCCCCCGTGATGCCGAGCGACTCCCGGCTCGTGGCGAGTACACGGACCGCAGGCGCACTGCTCAGAATCGTCTCCGCGAGCAGCGCACACGCATCGACCACATGCTCGCAGGTGTCCAGTACGAGCAGGAGCCTCTTCACGGCGAGGTGCTCCCGCAGCAGCTGCACGGGGGATCCAAGGGTCTGGTCGTGCAGGTCCAGGGCCTGTGCGACCGTGTGGGCCACCAGGTCGGGATCGTGGACCAGGGACAGGTCGACCAACCGGACGCCATCGGGATACTCGCTCTGGACCTCGTGGGCCAGACGCACGGCCAGCCGGGTCTTGCCGACACCGCCCACCCCGGTGACGGTCACCAGCCGGGATTCCCTGAGCAACTTGGCGACGTCGGCGAGTTCACTCCGCCGACCGACGAAGCTGGTGACCTCGGCCGGTAACCCGCCCGCCCGCCATCGCCCTCGCGCGGGCGGCATGGCGCCGCGGTCCGCGGTCCGCTGCGGATGCGAGGAGGTCCGGGACGGCGGCTGCGCTCGCGCCTCCGTCCCCGCGTTCCCCTCCCCCTCCCCCTCCCGATCCGGCTCCGGCTCCGGCTCCGGCAGCCACGGGGCCGGTCCGTGGCCGGGTGCCAGCAGTCCGTCGTCGCGCAGCATGGCCTCGTGCAGTCTCCTGAGCGTTTCCCCGGGCTCGATACCGAGCTGGTCCCGTAACAGCATCCGGGTGTCACGGAACATCTCCAGGGCCTCGGCGCGGCGTCCGCTGCGGTACAAGGCGAGCATGCTCTGGGCACGGAGCCGTTCCCGGTAGGGATGCGAGCGCACCAGGACGGCCAGCTCCGCGGCCAGCTCGCCGTGTCTGCCCAGGTCCAGCTCGACCTCGACGCTCTCCTCGTACACCTGGATGCGCTGCTGATCCAGGTAGTCGGCCTCGGCGGCCACGGGGTCACCGTCCCGGACGCCGTGGAAGGCCGGACCGCGCCACAGCGAAAGCCCTTGCCGGAACAGCGAACTCGCCCGCTCCAGGTCGCCGGATCGGCGGGCGAGACGGCCCTGTTCGGCAAGGTGGGCGAAGCGCAACGAGTCGAGTTCTCCGTTGTGGGCACACAGCGCATATCCCAGGGCATCGTGCATCAGCCGCTGCTCGTCACCGAGTTCACGGCGCAGCCGGTGCACGTACACCTGCATGGTCTTGCGCGCGCTCCGCGGCGGACGGCCGTCCCAGAGCGCGTCCAGGATGTGCGTGACCGGCACCGGCCTGCCGACCCGACTCAGCAGGACGGCCAGCAGCCGGCGCAGCATGGGCGCGGGCAATGCGATCTCCCGGCCGTCGCGATGCACGGTCAGCGGCCCGAGGACAGTGAACTCGATCAAGTAAGTTCCCCCAACTCGATCATGCCGTCTCCCCCGAAGATCCCCGGAGCCGGCCCGCGCAGCGTGCCCGAACGGTGACGTCAAGGTCAAGAGGTTGCGAGCCCTCGACGCAACCGGTGCGCGCAACCAGGGCGCTACCGCCATGCAGCCGGCGCACTCGAAGGTGATGCCCGGTCGGGGATCTCCCCGGCCGCATCCCGCGCGTCGTGGAGGGGGACAAGTCATGCGTTCGATCCGTGCCCGTGTCGGAACCGTCGCTGCCGCAGTCGCAGCCCTGAGCCTCGGTGGTCTCGTGGCGCCGACCGCCGCTCATGCGGACACCTACAGCGAGTGCAACTATGTCAACGACTGGAACCGCCCGACTCTGAAGAAGGGCCCCTACAACTCGAGCACCGCGGCCGCCGTCAAGCAGATCCAGTGCCTGATCAACGTGGGAAGCACCTATCCGACCTGGCTGTCCGTCGACGGCGAGTTCGGACCCGCCACCGACGCCGCGGTCCGTTGGGTGCAGAACTGCAACCGCACGCCCGGTGGCGTGGACGGCGTCGTCGGGTCGAACACCTGGCTGGACCTCTACCTCCCCGACCCGGGATGTGCGCTCTGAACGCTCTGACCCGGTGCGGTGCGGGAGTTCCGCTCCCGTCACGCTGACATCGCCCGCCCGCGCCCCGTCGTCCCCGACGCGGCGCGGGCGGTCTGCGCATGCCACGAGAGCAGGGCCGAAACCGCCGGCTCCCGGTCGGGGAGGCAGGGGCGGCCCCGGCCCCGTCCGGGGTCCCATTCGTCTCGTCCAGCACAAGCAACTGTCCGTGCTCTGGTGTTCCTACCGTTCGGTATGGTCCACTCCGCTTCGGGCCGGAGCGTGTTCGCGTCCGCCGTCGTCGAGAGGACAGCTGGAGGACAGCGATGGGAGTTCACAGCAGCTCACCGGGCCCGGAGGCCGGCGCGGCCCCGGGCGGGATCGGTCGGCGGCGGTTCCTCGGGTATGTCCTGGCCGGATCGACGCTGACGGTGGCCGCGCAGCTCGGCGACGCCGTCCTGGCGCCCGCGGAGGCCGGCGCGGTGGTGCCATCGGTGCCCGGGCCCTCCGAGATCTACGATCTCAACGACATGCTGACCCATGCCGCCCTGCCCACCGCGAATCTGATCAGTATCCGAATCGACTCCGACGGCACGGCGTCCCTGGCGCTGCCCCGGGCCGAGGTCGGCCAGGGCATCACCACCTCCAGCGCGATGCTGATCGCCGAGGAGCTCGACCTGCCGCTCGACAAGGTGAAGGTCACCCTCGCCGACGCGCGGCCGGAGCTGCTGTTCAACCAGCTCACCGGTGGCTCCAACACCACCATCTCGACCTTCACCCCGATCCGGGTGGCGGCCGCCGTCGCCCGTGGCCGGCTGCTGGAGGCCGCTGCCCTGGAGCTGGGGGAGGCGATCGGCACCCTCACCGCGAAGGCCGGGGTCATCACCTCGGCGACCGGACCGAGCCTCACGTACGGCGAACTCGCCGAGAAGGCCGCCTCCGTGACCACCAGCCAGGTCTCCGTCACCCTGAAGAAGTCCTCCGAGTTCAGCGTCATCGGGACCGGCCGGCGCAGGATCGACGCGCTGGACGCGGTGACGGGCCGCAAGACATTCGCGATGGACGTGCGGGTGCCGGACGCGCTGCCGACGATGGTGTGCCGGCCACCGACGGTCAACGGCACGGTCCGCTCGGTGGAGAACCTGGACGAGGTACGGGCCATGCCCGGCGTCACCGATGCGGTGACGATCTCCACCGGCGTCGCCGTCCGCGGCCGCACCTTCGGCCAGTGCATCGACGCGATCCGCGCCCTGAAGGTCGTCTGGGGACCGGGCACCGCCGAAGGCGCCTCCGACGCCACCGTCGCCCAGAAGCTGCGACGCGCCGAACTGCCCCTCGTCGTACCCCCGTTGCCGCTGCTCACCAAGGCCGTCGACGCCCGTTTCACTTTCCACTTCGCCAGCAACAGCGCCCTGGAGACCAACTGCGCCATCGCCGACGTACGCGACGACTCGGCGGAGATCTGGGCGAGTCTGAAGTCGCCCATCGTCGCCCAGGAACAGATCGCCCTTCGGCTCGGCCTGCCGCCCACCGCCGTGAAGGTCCATGTCACCCAGGGCGGCGGCTCGTTCGGGCGGAAGCTGTTCCACGACGCCGCCGCGGAAGCCGCCGAGATCTCCCGGGCCGTGGGCAAGCCGGTGAAGCTGATGTGGCACCGGACCGACGACTTCCGACAGGGCCGCACGCACCCGATGTCCACCTCGCGGGTCCGGGCCACGTACGCACTCGGCGAGGTCCTCACCTACGAGCAGCGGCACACCTCCGTCGCCACCGACTTCGGACACGGGCTCGGCGAGATCATCACCTCGCAGGCGGCCCGGTTGCCCGTCGGTGATCTCACCTTCTCCGAGACGGTCTTCCAGCTCACCCAGCAGAGCCCGTACCACTTCGGTGTCACCACACAGTTGCTCAGCGAGACCGACAAGGGCTTCAACACCGGTTCCATGCGCAACATCTACTCGCCCAACGTCCGCTGCGCACAGGAGCTGATCGTCGACGAGCTGGCCAAGCGGATGGGCAAGGACGCCTGCGCGTTCCGCCGCCAGTACCTCAAGGACGGGCGGGCCAGGGCCGTTCTCGACAAGGTCGCCGAGGTCGGCAGGTGGGGACGCGCCATGCCCGTCGGCATGGGGCAGGGCATCGCGGTCCACCCCGAGTACCACGCCTTCGTGGCCGTCCTCGCCGAGATCGACTGCCGGCCGCAGACGACCGGGCGGCAGATCCCCCACGCATACACGGGGCCGCGCGTCACCAAGGTCGTGTGCGCCGTCGACGCCGGACTCGCCGTCAACCCGCGAGGACTGGAAGCGCAGATGATGGGCGGCATCATGGACGGCATCGCCCTGACCCTGACCTCGGGCCTCCATCTCAAGGACGGGCATTTCCTCGAAAGCAGCTGGGACAACTACTTCTACACCCGGCAGTGGAACACCCCGCCCGAGCTCGAGATCGTCGTGATGCCACCGACCACGGGAACGCCGGGCGGTGCGGGCGAGCTGGCCGTCGCCGGCGCGATGGCCGCCGTGGCCTGTGCCTACGGCCGGGCCACCGGACGGATGCCGACGACCTTCCCGGTCAACCATGGTGAACCGCTGGGCTTCGAGCCGCTGCCCACCACTCCGCCGGTCCCTGCCTCTCCCACCGACGGTCTCGACCACGTCCGCTAGGAGCCACCTGTGCCCCACCACACCTTCATCCTCAACGGCAAGCCGGTGACAGTGGACATCGAGGGCGACGTCCGGCTGCTGTGGGTCCTCCGGGACGTCCTGGGCGTCACCGGTCCGAAGTACGGCTGCGGGGTCGGCGTCTGCAGGGCCTGCACGAGCCACATCAACGGCAAGGCGTTCACTCCCTGCACGGTTCCGGTCGAGGACGTCGGAGCGGCCGACGAGGTCACCACCATCGAGGGCCTGCCCGCCACGGTCGGCAGGGAGCTCCACCCGATGCAGGAGGCCTGGCTGGAGTACGACGTCGTCCAGTGCGGCTACTGCCAGCCCGGCCAGATCATGGCCGCCGTCGCCAAGGTCCGCCAGGCGCGCGAGGCGGGCCGGGAGATCGTCGAGTCCGACCTCGACGAGATCCGCAACATCTGCCGCTGCGGCACCTACAACCGCATCCGGGAGGCCATCGTGGCGGGCGCGAAGCAGTTCTAGGCAGACCGATGCTCGACCGGCTCAGGACGGCTCAGGACGGCTCAGGACGGCTGGTTCACACGCCGCGGACGCCCGTGACGCCTCGCGTGCGAAGATCCCATCGCAGTGCGCACCGGGTGCGCTGGGTTCTGCCCCTGGACGGTGACGATGTACGCGATACGCCTGGGCGACGACGGCGCGGAGCTGCGCCCGCTCGAGCCGTGGCAGGCAGAGGAGTTCCTGGCACACATCGACCGAGGGCGGGAGTTCATCGGCAGACACAACGCGCTCCCCGACGTCGTCACGGACCTGGAATCGAGCCGGGCGTTCCTCCGGACGTACGCGGAGAAGGGCGCGGCCGACGCCGGGCGGATCCACGGCATCTGGACGGAGGGCACGCTGGTCGGCGCGGTCATCTTCCGGAGGATGGACGTCACGCAGGGCACCGCCGAGGCGGGCTGCTGGCTGGAGCCGTCGGCGGTGGGCAAGGGGCTGGTGACCAGGGCCGCGCGTGTGATCATCGACTGGGCCGTCGAGGAGCGGGGAATCCACCGCATGGAGTGGTGGGTCTCGACGGCGAACGAAGCCAGCATCGCCGTGGCCCGGCGGCTGGGGATGACGAAGGACGGCGTGCTGCGGGAGAGCTGTCTGTACCGGGGAGAGCGGCACGACGAGGAGGTCTGGTCGGTACTTGCCCCGGAGTGGCGGACCGGCAAGCAGGCGACACACAGGCCGTGAGAAGGTCCAAGTCCCTCAGGGCAGCCAGACGTTGAGGGGGTACAGGCCCCCGGAGCCGTGCCGGGGCGGGGTCCCCGCAGCGCTCGTCGCGGCATGCGGCAGGATGACACGTCACGCCGAGTGGACTGGTACGTCCTCGATCCGCCTCCTCGACGTACGTTCTCGACGCGACCGCACAACCGCACTCCCAGAATGCACAGGTAGCAAGGTGACGACACATCACATCCGGCTCTCAGCGGCGACCGCACGGGTAACCAGCGCCGCCCGCGCTCTTCCCCGTGCAAAGGGAGGGGACCGTTGAACCGGGACCTCACACTGCACGACGTCCTCGTCGCCGGAATCGCGGTCGCGGCAGGACTTGCGGCCGCCCTGGTGCTGCGCGTGATCCTGAAATGGCTCGGCGAGCGGGCCGACAAGACCCGCTGGGGCGGCGACGACATCATCGTCGCCGCACTTCGGGCACTGGTCCCCTGGGCCGCGATCACCGGCGGCGCGGCGGTCGCGGCGTCGGCGCTGCCGCTCAACGCCAGGGTCGAACGCAACGTCACGATGACGCTCACCGCCGTGCTCATCATGGCCGCGACCCTCACGGTCGCGCGGATCGTCGCCGGTCTGGTGCAGGCCCTGGCGGACTCCCGGTCCGGTGTCGCCGGTTCGGCCACCATATTCGTGAACATCACGCGCGTCGTGGTGTCCGCCATCGGTTTTCTCGTCGTGCTGGAGACCCTGGGCGTCTCGATCGCGCCGCTCCTCACCGCGCTGGGCGTGGGCGGTCTGGCGGTGGCCCTGGCCCTGCAGGACACGCTGGCCAACCTCTTTGCCGGGGTGCACATCCTGGCTTCCAGAACGGTGCAGCCCGGTCACTACATCAGGCTGAGCAGCGGCGAGGAGGGCTATGTCGTCGACATCAACTGGCGCAACACCGTGGTGCGCACGCTCTCCGAGAACCTGGTGATCATCCCGAACACGAAGCTGTCCGGCACCAACATGACCAACTACCACCGCCCGGAGCGGCTGATGACGCTCAACGTCCAGGTGGGAGTCGGCTACGACAGCGACCTGGACCATGTCGAGCGCGTCACCACCGAGGTCGTCGAGAGCGTGATGGCGGACGTCTCCGGTGGCGTGCCCGACCATGAACCGGCCGTGCGCTTCCACACGTTCGGCGACTCCAGGATCGGGTTCACGGTGATCCTGGGGGTGGGCGAGTTCAGCGACCAGTACCGGATCAAGCACGAGTTCATCAAGCGGCTGCACCGGCGCTACCGCGCCGAGGGCATCAGCGTCCCCGCTCCGACGCGGAACATCGCCGTGCAGCAGGGAGAGTTGCCGATTCCCCACCAGCGCCTCGCGCCGGAGCCGACGGCCGCGCCGCCGGCGCATCGGAGCCCCGCGGTGGGCGGAAGCCTGTAGGGCCGTCCGAGGGCCGGGGCTCGCCGGGCGGCGGGCAGGGTTCAAGGGCTCGCTGCCTGTCGGGGAAGCAGGTCCCCGTCGGCGTGCACCGGCGGGGACCGAGGCGGGTCCCCGCCGGCCAGGTCGGTTGACCGGCGGCTTCTACCACAGGGGCCCGAGTTCCGCGTCACGGTGGGTCTGGTGTGAGTTCTGTGACCACAGGTGTCAGGATGAAGTCATGAGTAACGTTTTCTTCGACATCACCATCAACGACCAGCCCGCCGGGCGGATCGTCTTCACGCTCTTCGACGACGTCGTCCCGAAGACGGCCAAGAACTTCCGCGAGCTCGCCACGGGCGAGCACGGCTACGGTTACGAGGGCTCCTCGTTCCACCGCATCATCCCCGACTTCATGCTCCAGGGCGGCGACTTCACCGCCGGCAACGGCACCGGGGGCAAGAGCATCTACGGCGAGAAGTTCGCCGACGAGAACTTCCAGGTCAAGCACACCAAGCCCGGCCAGCTCTCGATGGCCAACGCGGGCGCGAACACCAACGGCTCGCAGTTCTTCATCACCACCATCGTCACCGACTGGCTCGACAACAAGCACGTCGTCTTCGGCGAGGTCGTCGAGGGCATGGACGTCGTGAAGCAGATCGAGTCCCTCGGCTCGCGCAGCGGCGCCCCCAAGGCGAAGGTCACGATCGCCAAGTCGGGCGTCGTCGAGGGCTGACCCCCCTCCTCGCGGCTCCAGGCCCCGGGCGCATCGCCTCCGCAGCATGAGCAGCGGGCCGTCCGCCCCGGGCCGGAGCGCCGGGTGTAGCAATGGCGAGGCCGGGGAACCCGTTACCGGTCGCGCCCTCGAACCAAACGGAGACACATTCCCCATGGCCCCACCCATCACCGCAGGAGTGGACGGATCACCGGAGAGCCTGGCAGCCCTGGGCTGGGCGGCCCGTGAGGCATCGCTGCGCGGCCTCCCGCTGCATATCGTGCACGCCTGGCTGTGGCAGCCCCTGGACGTGCCGATCGTCCAGGACAGGGATGCGCAGGCCCAGTCGGCAGACAGCCTGCTGCGCGAGGCCGAGAAGGACGTGGTCGGGCGCCACCCGGACCTGACGGTCACGGCCGAGGTGGTGCCGGACACGGCGGTCGCCGCGCTGCTGAGCGAGGCCGAGCGGTCCGAGATGCTGGTCCTCGGCTCACGTGGGCACGGCGCGCTGGTCGGCTTCCTGGTCGGCTCGTACGGTCAGCAGGTGATCGCCTCCGCCGCGTGCCCCGTCGTCTCGGTCCGCGCCCCCGCCGGGGACGCCCAGCCGCAGCCCCAGGATCAGGTTCAGGACGGCGGTGAGATCGTCGTGGGCCAGCAGGGCTCGGCGGAGGACAGCGCCGCGGTGCTGGGCTTCGCCTTCGGGACGGCCGCCGAACGCGGTGCGGCCGTGCGCGCGGTGCGGGCCTGGAGCCTGCCCACCCTCTACACCTACAGCCCGGGGTCGCTGCGCCTCGCCGACGAGGCGGGAGGGCTGGAGCCGTACGAGAAGGAAGCGCTGGCGGAGGCGCTCGCGCCCTGGCGGGAGCGCTTCCCCGACGTGCCGGTGACCGAGCACGTCGAGATCGGCAGCGCGGGGCAGGTGCTGCTGTCGGCGGTCTCCGGCGCGCAGCTGCTCGTGGTCGGCCGCCGGGCACATCGCTCCCCGATCGGTTCGCGCATCGGGTCCGTGGCCCACGCCGCGCTGCACCATGCGCCCATCCCCGTGGCGGTCGTACCCCCGGCCTGACCGCTGTCGGTCTCCAGCGAGGGACCGCCGGCACGCCGTCCCTGAGGGGGCGCACCTGAGCGCGCCCCCTCGGCGACGGCCTTGCGCCCTACCCCCCTCGGCGACGGCCTTGCGCCCTACCCCCTCGGCGACGGCCTTGCGCCCTACTCCCCCTCGTGCGCCCTCTTCAGGGCGGCGATGTCGAACTTGACCATCGAGAGCATCGCTTCGGTGGCCCGCTTCGCCTTGTCCGGATCCGGATCACTGATCATCTCGGCGAGGCCTGCGGGGATGACCTGCCAGGACACGCCGTACTTGTCCCTCAGCCAGCCGCACTGGACCTCCTGGCCGCCCTCGGTGAGCCTGCTCCAGAAGTGGTCCAGTTCGTCCTGGTCGTCGCAGAGGATCTGGAACGAGACGGCCTCGTTGAAGGTGAACTGAGACCCGCCGTTGACGGCGACGAACTTCTGGCCGTTGGCCTCGAACTCGACGGTCAGTACCGATCCCGCGGGCCCCGGCCCGGCCTCGTTGTAGCGGCTGATCCGTCCGATCCGGGAATTCTTGAAGATCGAGACGTAGTGGTTCGCGGCCTCCTCGGCCTGCCCGTCGAACCACAGGCACGTGGTGAATCCGTCCGTGGGCATCCGGTACCTCCTCGCAGTCGGGAGTCGTACGGATGTCGACCGGTTCCGAGCGGAGAACTCATCGGCCGGCCGCTCGGGAGATTCCGGAGGATCCCGTAGGACCGCCTGTCCTTCGGCCGGGGGCCACCGGCGTCGCTGTTTCAGCGTTTTCCCATACATTGGTAAATATGTCGGTTCGACTCCAGACGGCTCACAGCCGCCGGAGACGTGGCGGGCAGATCGCTCGGATCAAGAACGGTCCGGGTCGTGCTGTCGTCGCCGTGACAGCGGTCTCCGCACTCACCGCTCTCGCCGCCTGCGGGACGGTCGGCGAGGCAGGCGACGACGGCGGTGGCAAGACCTCCGGCAGTTTCACGATCGGGCTGCTGCTCCCGGACACCCACACCGCTCGCTGGGCAACCGCGGACAAGCCCCTGATCATGAAGAGGATCAAGGAGCTGTGCCCCGACTGCAGGGTCGCCCACGCCTACGCATCGGCGGACGTGGCCACCCAGCAGCAGCAGATCGAGTCCATGATCGCGAACGGTGCCAAGGTGCTGATCGTCGATCCCGTCGACGACAAGGCGCTCCGCTCCTCGATCACCAGCGCCCGGGCCGCGGATGTCCCGGTGGTCTCCTACGACCGTCTCGCCGAAGGCCCCGTCTCCGCCTACTCCAGCTACGACTCCGAGGAGATCGGCAGGATCCAGGCCGAGCAGCTCCTCAAGGCGATGGGCCCCAAGGCGCGCGGCGGGCAGGTCGTGATGATGAACGGCGACCCCACCGACCCGAACACCAGGGCCCTGGTGAAGGGTGCGCGCTCCGTGCTCGAGGGCAAGGTGAGGATCGCCAGGTCGTACTACACCGCCGGGTGGATTCCGGAGAACGCGTTCCGGAACATGTCCGCCGCCATCGCCGAGCTGGGTGCCGACAGGATCGACGGCGTCCTGTCGGCCAACGACGGGCTCGCGGGTGGCGTCGTCACGGCGCTCAAGGCCGCCGACGTCCGTCCGCTGCCTCCTGTCACCGGTCAGGATGCCGACCTCTCGGCCGTGCGGCGGATCGTCAAGGGCGAGCAGTACGTCACCGTGTACAAGTCCTTCGAGGCGGAGGCCAATGCAGCCGCCGAGATGGCCGTCGCCCTGGGCCGAGGCGAAAAGCTCGACGCCATCGCCACGGACCGCGTCAGCAACGACACCAGCAAGGACATCCCGGCCGTACTGGGGCCCCTCGTCCCCGTAACCGTCGGCACGATCAAGGACACGGTCGTCAAGAGCGGCCTCTACACGATCAACCAGATCTGCACCCCGGCGGTCGAAGCCGCCTGCAGGAAAGCGGGCCTCACCGGGTAGTCGGCCCGGCGCGTCGACCTCGCACGGCGTGCCGCTCATGGGCCGGGTCGACGGGACGGGCGAAGGAGATGGTTCACGTGCCAAGCACACCCCTGCTGGCGATGCGCGGAATCTGCAAACGGTTCGGTGTCGTCTGGGCACTGCGGGACGTCGAGCTGGAGATCCACGCCGGGGAGGTCGTCGCCCTGGTGGGCGACAACGGTGCGGGCAAGTCCACCCTCGTCAAGGTGATCACCGGCGCCGGCCCCGCCGACGCGGGCGTCATCGAGTGGAACGGCCGTCCCGTCCGGATCTCCCGCCCCCGTGACGCCCAGGCCCTGGGCATCGCCGGCGTCTACCAGGACCTCGCACTGTGCGAGACGCTCGATGTCGTCGGCAACCTCTTCCTCGGCCGTGAGATCGGCAGGACGGGAATCCTCGACGAGGTGTCCATGGAGCGCCGGGCCCGGGAACTGGACCTGCTGGACACCGTCTTGATACGCATCCCCAGCGTCCGCGTCCCCGTCGCCTCCCTCTCCGCCGGCCAGCGCCAGACGGTCGCGATCGCCCGCGCGCTCCTGGACGAACCCCGACTGCTCATCCTCGACGAACCCACCGCCGCGCTGGGCATGCGGCAGACCGTCCACTTCCTCGACCTGATCGAGGGACTGCGGGAACGAGGGATCGGCGTCCTCCTCGTCAGCCACAACCTGGGGGACGTCAAGGCCGTCGCGGACCGGGTCGCGGTGCTCTACCTCGGTCACAACAACGGATTCTTCAGCGTGCCGACCACGTCGCAGGAGCAGATCGTCTCCTCAATCACCGGTGCCACCCACAATGCCGTGACCCATCGCAAGGCCCAGTCGTGGGAGGGAGCGATGTGAACAGGACTGGAGCATCGGAGAACCTCGACCCCACCAGAGCGGGTGGCGGCGAGCCGGACCGCACCGCGCCCACAGCAGTCGACCGACGCCGAAGAGCGGACGAAGGCGGCTTCAGGAGCTACGCCGGCGACTTCGGCCGCAAGCTGCGCAGCGGCGAACTCGGATCGCTTCCCGGCATCATCGGCGTCGTCGTGATCTGGACCATCTTCCAGAGCCTTGACCAGCAGTTCCTCTCACCCCGCAACATCTCCAACCTCAGCATGGACATCGTCGGCACGGGCATGATCGCCCTCGGCCTCGTCTTCGTGATGCTGCTCGGCGACATGGACCTGTCGGTCGCCTCGGTCAGCGGGCTCACGGCGGCGGTGTTCGCCGTGCTCAACGTGAACAACGGCATGCCGGAGTGGATGGCGATCGTCGCCGCGATGGTCGTCGGGGCGCTGATCGGAGCCTTCCAGGGATTCTTCGCGGCCAGGATCGGCGTACCGGCCTTCGTCGTCACCCTGGCGGGGCTGCTGGCCTGGAACGGTCTCACGCTGTACGTCCTGGGCGCGAGCGGCACGATCAACCTCCCGGAGCAGGGCGTGATCCACGCCCTGACCAGTTACTACTTCCACGACCCGGCGGTCGCCTACGGGCTGGCCGGGCTCAGCGTGGCCGCGTACTTCCTGACGTCCTACCGGGACGCCCGCCGCCGCAGGGTCGCCGGTGTGTCGGCGAAGCCGGTCAGCGTCATCGCGGCGCGCACCGGCGCGGTGGCACTGGTCGCCTTCGCCGCCGCGTATGTGCTCAACCGGTTCGAGGGCCTGCCGCTCGCCCTGCTGATCTTCCTGGTCTTCATCGTCGGCCTCGACTTCGTCCTTCGCCGCACTTTCTACGGACGCAAGCTCTTCGCCATCGGCGGGGGTGCCGAGGCGGCCCGCCGCGCCGGTCTCAACGTGGTGTGGCTGCGGATCTCGGCCTTCATGGTGTCCGGGACGCTGGCCGCTGTCGGCGGACTCTTCCTCGCCTCACGCGTCGCCGCGGTGGGCCAGACCGCGGGCTCCACCATCCTGCTGATCAACGCCGTCGCCGCGGCCGTCATCGGCGGTGTCAGCCTGTTCGGTGGGCGCGGGAAGGCCTGGTCCGTACTGCTCGGCATGCTGGTCATTCAGTCGATCGCCTCGGGCATGGTGCTGCTGGGCATCCCGACGCCCATGCAATCCGTGATCACCGCTGGTGTGCTCCTCGCCGCCGTGGTCCTCGACTCGCTGTCGCGCCACTCGCAGAAGGCGCACGGCAGGGCTTGACCGCGCAGGTGCGGGACCGGGGAGGGGGAGTCAGAGGCGGACGATGACCAGGGCGGTGTCGTCGGTGGGGCCGCCGACCGGAAGCAGGTCGGTCAGCAGGGCATCGGCGAGAGGTTCGGACTCGGCTCCCCGGTGGCGGGCGAGGCTTTCGGCGAGGCGGGTCGGGCCCGTGTCGATGTCCTCGCGGCGGCGTTCGACGAGGCCGTCGGTATGGAGGACGAGGGTGGCGCCGTCGGTGAAGGTGGTGGTGGCCTGAGGGCTCGGGACGTGCTCGGGGCGGCCGCCGAGAGGGGGGTCGGTGGCCTGGTCGAGGAAGTCGACGGTGCCGTCGGGACACAGGAGCGCGGACGGCGGGTGACCGGCGCTGCTGTAGGTGAGAGTGCGGGAGTCCCGGTTGATGAAGGTGAGGATGGCGGTGGTGGATTCGGCGCCGTCGACGGAGCGGGCGTACAGACCGAGGGCGTCCAGAGCGGCCGCGGGGCCGTCGGTGACACGACAGGCGGCGCTCAAGCGCGCTGCGCAGCTGCCCCATGACACAGGCGGCGGCCAGGCCGTGGCCGACGACGTCGCCGACGCCGACCGCGACGCGGTCGCCGTGCAGTTCGACCATGTCGTACCAGTCGCCGCACTGTTCCTGCCAGGCGCCGGGCCGATCGGGGTCCTCGACGTCGTACCGCTGCAGGACCATGGAGTCGGGTTGCCCGGTGGCCGCCACCCGCTCCAACGAGGCCCTGAGGTTGCGCATCCCGGTCGCCTTCGTGTCGTGCGGGTTGTCAGGGAACACGCGAACACATAACGGCCGAGCAACTGCTCCGCGGTGCGTCCGAACAGGCGCAGACAGGCGCCGTTGACGTCGGCGTACTTCAGATCGGGGGTGAGCAGCGCCACGGCCCCGGGCAAGGCGTGGATGACGGCTCGTCAGTGGATCCGGGGGGTGGTCATGGGGCGTGCCGCCGGGGCCTGCGCGATCCGGTCGTCCGTGCCACCTGCCGTTGCCCCGCCGGGAGCTCTCGGGGGCCGCGCCGCGTCCGCGGCCGTCTCGGTGTCGAACTCCCTCACTCGCACCATGACGC
Organism: Streptomyces sp. NPDC001970; assembly: GCF_053594115.1. Lineage (NCBI taxonomy): Bacteria > Bacillati > Actinomycetota > Actinomycetes > Kitasatosporales > Streptomycetaceae > Streptomyces > Streptomyces sp. NPDC001970. Next base: position 24,960 of record NZ_JBSFDW010000058.1, read on the forward strand.
GACCATACGCATTTCAGGATCAAACCGTCAGCATTCGGTCGCTGGACATCTCGACCGGCACCATTTATCTTCGAGTTTCATTGACACTGTTAAATGATCTCCTGCGAGTAACAGTCGCCCCCTTGATACGATGGATGGCGTGATAATGAACGCGGACCTGGCAGACCCCCTCGAAGCCGAAACCCTCGAAGCCGAAACCCTCGAAGCCGAAACCCTCGAGACCGACCCCCTCGACCGGCTCGGCTTCCTGCTCGCCCGGCACGGCGCCATCGCCAGCAGTCGTGTGGAGCACGCCTTCTCGCTCTGCGGCCTGACGCCTCGCCAGGGCACGACCCTGATACTGCTCGGCAGATCGGGCAACATGAGCCAGCGCAACGTGGCGGGGGCCCTCGAGGTCGACCCGAGCGTCCTGTGCGGGATCCTCAACGACCTGGAGGCCGCGCACTTCGTCGAACGCCGTCGCGACCCCGCGGACCGGCGCCGTCACATCGTGACGATCACCGAGGCGGGCAGCCGCGTCCTGGCGAAGACCCAGGACGCCATCGCCGAGGTCGAGCAGGAACTGTTCGCGGACTTCGCTCCCGAGGAGCTCTCGACCCTGCGTGGCCTCCTGATCCGGGTCAGGACCTCCATGAGCGATCTCGTCTGCACCGAACACTGATCCACCCGCCGTCAGGCGATCATGGGGCCACGGGCATCGCCCGTGGCCCCATGCGACGAAGGGGGTCGAAGTCCGCCTCCCGCAGGACAAGGTCGCGTGGACGCTTCAAGGTGCGGGCGGCATCGAACGCGCGGGCGACGAGTTCGGCCGCGATCAGGGGTGCACACCCATGCGGATCGTTTCGGTGACCGGACCGGCCAGCCGCTGGGCCTCGGCGGCAAGCGCCGAGGACGCGCTCGATCAGGGGCAGGATCCGTGCGCCGTGCTCGGTGGGCCTCACCCCGCGCGGTGAGCGGTCGAACAGCTTCACGCCGAGCTTCCCCTCCAGCCGCGCGACGCCGCTCGGCAAGGCAGGCTGCGTCACCCGTAAGCCCGAGCGGCATCACTGAAGGACTTCGTCCAGGAAGCGGGCCTGGGCATAGCGCAACGCCTCGATGTTCACGACTCCCTCCCCCTGGCCATAACCACCCGTTATATCCGCATTACTCGTGATCCCCTACCGGAGCCGCGCGGAGTCGCCTACGGTCCGTTCCGGCGGCGCTTGCGATTCGCAAGCGGCTGAACCCGCACCAAGGAGGACACGTCATGCCCAGCAACACCCTCGACTTCACCGGGCAGAAGGTCATCGCCATCGGCCGTTTCGCGTACGGCGAGACCTCCCTGGACCGGCACACCAATCCCCGCGGCGCACCCTGTTCATTCCAATGAGTCGACAGTCACACCTTCTAACTCATTGACGCGCATCAACGATCTGATAGCGTCAACGCATGACGTCGATCAGCCGTATTGGCCAATCGGGTCAACGGCACAGCACGTCGATCGTTCGACGCCCGCTCCGAGCGGGCGATGCAAGGAGACAGGACCATGAAGAAGCTCGTGCGCCGCATCGCAACGGCAGCCGCTTCGGCCACGCTGGCCGGTAGCGCCCTCATCGCCGTCGGGAGCCCCGCTTCGGCGGCCGCGCTCCCCGCCGATCAGCAGGGTCACCCCGGCGCCGTCGCCCACGTCGCTGCAGAGCGAAGCGACCAGAGCCTGGCCGGCCTCGCCGAGCTCAGCGAGGGGCGCTCCCTCTGGGACGGGCATCGCGACTGGCACGGCGCGCGGGACCACCGTGGCTACGCGTACTGGCAGTCCAGCGACCACGGCCGCCAGCTGCGCTACGACGGCCACCGCGTCTACCACTTGATCGACGGACGGTGGGCCGTGGTCATCCCGGCGGACGAGCACGCATACGGCTTCGACCGCTGGCACTTCGACCAGCTCTGGTCCCTCTACTCCGCCGAGAACCAGCGCAGCATCTGACCGAGACCGGCCAGGAAAGCCCCACCCGGAGAAGACCATGCAGCAATCAGCCCGCCTCATCAATGTCTTTCGGCGCCTCCGGCCGATCACGGAAGCCGGTACCGGCCGACACCGTGGGCAGTCGGCATTCGAGCGTCCTTCCGCCCTGGACCTGCCCGGGGAGGGCAGGCATCGCCGCACCGAAGCCGCTGCCGCCCGCACCCCCGCACGACCCGTCCCCGCCATGCTGACGACCGGATGAGCCCCGCCGCGCCCAGGCCCGACCGACGGGCCACCATCGCAGCCGTGCAGCGCCGTCACTCGTGGCCGGGCTCAGGACGCTGAAGACGAAGGCGATCAGTCCGACGCCGACCGCGCAGCGCGCCCGTACGCCCTCGGCCGGCGACCCGCCTTCGCATCGAACAGACCAATTTGCCTAAAGGTGTTAGGCAATTGCATAATCGAGTCTGCCGATGAGAGGAAAGGCATGGCTCGCGCAGGACTGACCACGGAACGCCTGACCCGGGCCGGGGCGGAACTCGCCGACGAGGTCGGATTCGACCAGGTGACCGTCTCGGCACTCGCCAGGCGGTTCGATGTCAAGGTCGCGAGCCTGTACTCGCATCTGAAGAGCTCCCAGGACCTCAAGACCAAGATCGCCCTGCTCGCCCTGGAGGAGCTCGCCGACCGGGCCGCCGAGGCCCTGGCCGGTCGGGCCGGCAAGGACGCCCTGGCCGCCTTCGCCAACGTCTACCGTGATTACGCCCGGGAGCATCCCGGTCGCTACGCCGCAGCCCAGTTGAGGCTGACTCCCGAGGCAGCTGCCGCCAGCGCCGGCGGCAGGCACGCGCAGATGACGCGGGCGATCCTGCGCGGCTACGACCTGACGGAGCCGGACCAGACGCACGCGGTGCGGCTGCTGGGCAGCGTCTTCCACGGCTACGTCAGCCTCGAGATGGGGGGCGGGTTCAGCCACAGCGCCCCCGACACTCAGGAGACCTGGTCACGGATCGTGGAAGCCCTCGACGCCCTGCTGCGGAACTGGCCCGCGCCCTGACCCAACGCCGGCCGGACCGACCCCTGCGCAGACGTCGACCAGCGGGCTGAGGCCATGCACACCGAGCACCACTGGATCACCACACCCGTCACCGCGGACCTCCTGCGCGGCGCCATGGACCTTCAGCACACCGCGCACGGTGTGCTGCGGCACCGGCTGCCCGCCCGGGCCCGCGCCCAGTGCGCCGACGGACAACTCGCCATGGCGGAGGCCCAGCCCTCCGGCGTACGGCTGGCCTTCCGCACCCGGGCCACCACGGTCGAACTGGACGCGCTGCCCACCCAACGGATCCACGTGGGCGCCCTGCCCCGCCCGGACGGTGTTGCGCCTTGAACGCGGCCCCAAGTTGACCGTCTGGGGAGACCGGCGGAGCGCCTGCCCCAGTGGTCAGTTCTCCAGGCGGACAGGCATCAGTATCGAAAAGGTGTCCTCGGTGTCGGTCCGGCGGACCGCCAGGGGCGCCGTAGGGGCGCCGAACTCCAGAACCAGCTGGTCCCGGGCTCCCGCGGCCAGGGCACGCAGCAGGAACTCGCGGTTGACGGCGACGCGGTCCTTGTCGTCGTCACCGTCTTCACAGACGGTGACCACGCCGTCGGCTGCCACCTTGAGCACGCTGAGATCACAGGAAGCGCCGTCCTGCTCACGCACCTCGCTTGCACGGACGGGGCCGGTTTCCACCGCCTTCCTGAAAGCCGGGACATCGACAAGGGCACGGCGCCCTGTCGGCAGGCGGACGAGGCGACGGTAATCAGGGAACTTCCGGCCGGTTCTCGGTGTTCGGCATGGCGTTGGGCGGGGTCGCTGTGGTGGGCGTTGCGGGTGGCGGGGGTTGCGTGGTGTGGTTGCTCGTGGCGGCCGAATGGCTTGGGGTGTTGGGGGAGTTCCGGCTGTCGTTGTCGGCGGCGTGGGGCCGGTGGGTGGCTGATGACGTGGGCGGGGCGGCGTACGCCGATGGGGTGTCGGGGTACGCCGCCCTGGGGCGGGACGAGCTATGGAAGGCAGCCCGCGCTGTCAGGCGGGCTATTTCGGGTCGCGGTTGAACTGCGCCGTCGACCAGCGGTAGCCGAGCGCGGACAGGGCGACGCACCAGGCGATGGCGATCCACCCGTTGTTGCCGATCTCGGTGCCGAGCAGCAGCCCGCGCAGGGTCTCGATGGCCGGGGTGAACGGCTGGTACTCGGCGATCGGCTGGAACCAGCCCGGCATCGTCTCGGCCGGGATGAAGGCGCTCGAGATGAGCGG